>CADBNO010000244.1 GCA_902796105.1 uncultured Lachnospiraceae bacterium
ACTCAAAAATTGCTCCGCAATTTTTTCGTTGATGTCACTTTGCTTTAAACCCAGACTCAAAAATTGCTCCGCAATTTTTTGTTAATGTCACTTTGCTTTAAACCCAGACTCAAAAATTGCCCTGCAATTCTTTCGTTGATGTCACTTTGCTTTAAATCCAGACTCAAAAATTGCTCCGCAATTTTTTCGTTGAAATGATGCTTTGCATCATTTCACATTATAAATTATGTTGGGGAGCACGTCAAGGTGGTTTTTCCCCTTATGTCAGCCTTATATCAGCCTTATATCAGCCGGGTCACAATCCCAGCAGCATCCTGGCGACACTGCAGTAGATCAGCAGCGACAGCGCATCTACAATGGTGGTAATGAACGGACTCGCCATCACAGCCGGGTCAAATCCGATGCGCTTTGCACCGATCGGAAGCAGGCAGCCCACCAGCATTGCCATGAGAACGGCAGCCACAAGCGTGATACACACCACAAAAGCCACCATGATCCCCACTTTATCGAGCAAGAGAAGTTTTACAAAATTTGCTGCCGCCAGACATACGCCGCACAATACCGCCACCCGCGCCTCCTTGAAGATCACTTTCGGCACGTCACGATATTCGATCTCACCTAATGACAGTCCACGTATTACCGTAACACTGGCCTGCCCTCCGGCATTACCTCCGGTATCCATCAGCATGGGAATGAATGCGATCAACACAGCGCACGCACTCAGCGCATCCTCGAATCGCGTCAGGATCGCACCGGTAAACGTAGCCGACACCATCAAGAGCAGCAGCCACGGGATCCGCTTCTTAAAGGTTTCAAAAATACCTGTGCGCATATAGGGCTTATCGCTCGGCACGATAGCTGCCATCTTTTCCATATCCTCTGTGGTCTCCTCAACCATGATATCCATGATATCGTCGACTGTAATGATCCCTACCAGGCGATTTTCGTTATCCACTACAGGCATCGTGGTAAAGTCATATTTCTTAAACTGATCGGCAACCGCCTCCTGGTCCATCAGCGTTCCCAGCGCAATGACGTTCTCATGCATGATATTTCCGATCTTTTCCTGCGGATCAGACAGCAAAAGATAGCGCAGCGCTACCGTCCCCAGCAATCTTCTCTGCGCATCCAGCACGTAACACACATTGATCGTCTCGCTGTCCAGCCCGACCTCACGTATCCTGGCGATCGCTCCCTCCACCGTCAGATTCTCTTTCAGATCCACATACTCCACCGTCATGATACTGCCGGCAGAATCCTCCGGATACCGCAGCAAATGGTTGATATCCCGCCTGGTCTCGGCGTTTGCATTTGCCAGGATTTTCTTCACCATATTTGCCGGCATCTCTTCCAGCAGGTCCGTCGCATCATCCGCCATCAGATTATTGATAATATTGGCCGTCTCACGATCCGACAACGCTTTGATGACCGTTTGCTGGTTTTCCGGTTCCATATAGGAAAAAACATCCGCCGCCAGGTCCTTCGGCAGGATCCGGAATACCCGCAGCAGCTGTTCTTCATTCAATTCCTCCAAAAGTGCTGCCACATCGGCTTCATTCAGCTCCGCAAGAGATTGTCGCAGTTTCGTATATTGTTTTGTCGCCAATAATTCCAGTACTTCCTCCAAAGTCAGATCCTGCTCCATTTCGCACCTGCCTTTCCGACATTTCCGCCGATGTCCTCACATTTTTTCTATATAAAACAGTTCCCATTTCTTTTCTATGCCGGCCTTTCCGAACGTAGCCTCCGTGATTTCCTTCCGCATCTGCTCCTCATCCTCCGCCGGGATCAGAATATGCAATGTCACAGTATCGGTATAGATGCTTTCTGTCGGTTCGAGCCCCCTCTGCCCCAACAGGTACAAAATTTTACCGATGCCATTGTAATCCGTCTGTATCTCCAATTCGCATCCCGGTCGTTTCATGCCGATCCTGCAATGTGCCAGCCCCTCTTTCACAGCCTGACTGTATGCCCGGACCAGACCTCCCGTCCCAAGCAGCACTCCGCCAAAATACCGGGTGACAACCACGCATACATTATGAAGCCCCTCCCCCAAAAGGACCTCCAGCATCGGACGCCCCGCCGTTCCCGAAGGCTCTCCATCATCGCTGCAACGGGTCAATTCCCCCCTGTCTCCGATCACAAAGGCGGAACAATTATGCCTGGCATCCCAATATTTTTTTTTCATACTGTCAATAAAACGGATTGCTTCCTCCTCCGTTTCACATTTGGCCACCGTAGCGATAAAACGCGATCTTTTCTCCACGATCTCGCCTTCTCCGCCCTCGACCAGCATCTTGTATGCCTCCATAATCTTCTCTCCTTTGCGCACGGATTAATTTTAGCATATTTTCCGCAAAATGTGAAACAATTCTTAATACTGGAAAGAAAACCTTTATTTACCTTCCGTTTTTTGTTATAATAGGAAATAATGCTCTGCATTATGTAGTTTAATGTATGCCGGCAAAGTTTTCCGCTGCGCATTATTTTTAGTCTGTTAATTTAAGAAGGGACCGATTATGGATTACAGTAAAAAAGGAATTCGTACCAAAGAACGGGAGATAAATGCCAAGGGAGGAAAATGGTTTCGAAAACTGATCCTCTCCTGCGTAGAACTTATATTGATCGGAATATTAGGCATCGGAATCTGCGGCGTTGCTGCCGGAATCGGTGTATTTCACGGCATTTTGGAAGACACCCCCACGATCCGCGTCAGTGATGTGGTTGCTCCCGGACAAGCCACTATCGTTTATGACAAAGAGGGCAATGAGATCGATCAATATGTCAGCATGAACTCTAACCGTATCGAGGTTACCATCGATCAGGTACCCAAGCATTTGGGGCAAGCCTTTGTCGCGATCGAGGACGAACGTTATTATCAGCATAACGGCATCGACATGTACGGCATGGTACGTGCCGGGTATCAGTTTATCAAGACAAAGGGCAAAGAGAAACAGGGTGCCAGTACGATCACCCAGCAGCTTCTGAAAAACACAGTCTTCACGTCCTGGACGGAAGAAGACGGCAATATGGTCAAAATGATCAAGCGTAAGGTTCAGGAGCAGTATCTCGCGCTGGAGCTGACCAAAAATACCAACAAGGACGATGTTTTACTCCGCTACATGAATGCGATCAACTTAGGTCAGAACACACTGGGCGTGGAAGCGGCTTCGCTGCGTTATTTCGGCAAGTCCTGCTCTTTCCTCACCCTTTCCGAATGTGCCGTGATCGCCAGCATCACGCAGAATCCGTCTGCCTACAATCCGCTGCGTCATCCGGATAAAAACAAACAGCGCCGTGAAAAATGTCTGAATAAAATGCTGGATCTCGGCTTTATCACGCAGGACGAATACAACGTGGCCATGGCGGATACAGATGCGGTTTACGACCGGATCAGCCTGCATGACATCAACTCCAAGGCTTCCGACACAACCTCCGGCTCCTACTTCTCCGATGCGCTCTACGATCAGGTTCTGGCGGATCTGATCGCAGCAGGCTACACAGAGGTCACCGCCGAATACATGATGTCCGCCGGCGGCTTGCGGATCGACTCCACTCTGGATCCCAAGATCCAGGCGATTGCAAACGAGGAGTTCGAAAATGCGGAAAACTACAACCAAAATGTACACTGGTATTTGAATTATGCCCTGACGATCACCGATCTGGAAGGTACCAAACATAATTACAGCAAAGAGAAAATGATGACCTGGTTTAAGGAGAATAAGGATCTGAACTTCAATCTGATCTTTGCCTCCCAGGAAGCAGCCTATGAAGCCATAGACACTTACCGCTCTGCCATGCTGGAATCCTTAGGCATGGACAAAGAATCCACCAATTATGAAGAAAGCATTTCGATGACACCTCAGCCTCAGGCTGCGATCGTCATTGAGGATCAGTCTTCCGGCTACGTGGTCGCCATGGTCGGCGGACGCGGCACAAAAGAGGGACGCCGCACACTGAACCGGGCAACCTCTGCCGGCAGCTCACCGGGATCCACCTTCAAGGTGCTCGCATCGTTTGCACCTGCACTGGATGCCGGCGGACAGACTCTTGCCACCGTTTATAACGATGCACCCTTCAACTACAGCAACGGTCAGCCTGTCAGCAACTGGTACGACGCCAATACCAAGGGCTACAAGGGAATCTGCTCCATCCGCTATGCGATCGAACAGTCCCTGAATATCATCGCCGTAAAAACCTTTACCGTTGTGACGCCGGAAGTCGGCTATCAATATCTGCTCAATTTCGGTTTCACTACCTTAACCGACGGCGTATGGATCGGTGATCAGCACTATTCAGATGTGCAGCAGCCTACCGCGATCGGCGGCATCACTTATGGAGTAAGCCCGTATGAATTGAATGCAGCCTACGCTTCCATCGCGAATCTCGGCTATTATATGACACCTAAGCTCTACACCCGCGTAACGGACGCCGATGGCAATATCATTCTGGATAATACCACGCCGCAGAGCCGTCAGGTTTTGAAAGAGACCACTGCTTTTCTTCTGACCGATGCCATGCGCGATGTGGTGACCAAGGGAACCGGCGCGAGAGTAAACTTTAATTCCAACATGGCGATCGCCGGCAAGACCGGTACTTCACAGAAGACTCAGGATGTATGGTTTGCCGGATACACCCCTTATTACACCGCCACTGTCTGGGCCGGTTACGACAACAATGTAAACATGAATACTAGCTCAAGTGAAAGCGTCAATGAATCCAACACCGCAAAACGGCTGTGGAAGGCGATCATGAAGCGGGTTCATGAGGATCTGCCCAACATCAATGAGTTCCCGATCCCGGAAGGTCTGGTGGAGATGGAGATCTGTTCAAAATCCGGCTTATTGCCTACTCCCGGACTCTGTGATGCACTCGGCTGTGTGAAGACAGAATACTTTGCAGAAGGCACTGAGCCTACCGAACAGTGCAACGTCCATTACCGCGGCAGAGTCTGTGCGTACAGCGGCCTGATCGCAAGTGAGGAATGTCCTTTTGCCTATGAAGGTACCGCTATGCTCTCCCTGCCGGAAAATCCTGCGTTACTTCAAGGTTCCACCACGATCATTGAAAACGAGGACGGTACTACCACAGTGATCTCGCCCCATACTTCGAATTACTGTCCTCATGATGCGATGTTCTTCCTGGATCCCAACTATGAAGCGATCCTGAACCAGCAACAGTGGGAAATCAACCAGCGCGGCGGCATTCCTGCCGACGAAACATCGGGCAATAACGATGAAAGCGATGACGATTGATCCTCATGGCGCACAAACCCAAAAGAGGTGCTGTCCACACGACAGCACCTCTTTTTATCGCTTTATCTCTCCCTGTTTATCCGGGGATCTATTCCCGTCAGCCTTTGATCTGTTTTATTTTACGCTTGAGCTCCTCCACGCCGACTTTTGCATTCAGAACGGCCTTACGCTGTTTCTCAAAAGGAGCATCCTCCGCATCCTGATACATTTCCACAAACAGCTTACCAATCTCCAGATAATTCTTCTGTATCACCTCTTCACACGCGGCAACCTGATTCTTCAGCGCAGCGATCTCCGCGATCTCTTTTGCCTTGCCTACCGCCTGCTTCCTTTTTTCTGCCACTGTACCCGAAACTTTCTCAATAATATCCATTTTGGTTTTATCCCTCCTGCGGCATCAACCGCTCTGCATGCAGTCTGCTCATTGCCATCTGGCTCGCAAGAATATCCGCAAAATTCTTCGTCTCTCCTCTGCGAAGCGGATTGATATTTTCACTCTCCTCATAAAGAGAGGAATAATCCGTAGAAGGAGCTTTCGCGACATCACTGCCGACGGGAGCGATCCGATCCAGACTGGAAGAACTCACTGTGTTCGCATTATAAATGTACGGCTGAAATCCCAAACTCACCGCACCTATCGCACCAATTCCCATACGCTCCTCCTTTCTTTTGGTCTGCCGTTTTCTGACGCGCATTCCCTTCGCCAAAAATACAACACTTTCATAAACTCTCAAACTGTATATCGGCAGATTCTCTCCTAAAGTTTACCCCTGTCTGCGAAGCGACAAAAGCCATGCCATAATGTGAACCGCCTGCTGGAATTTTCCTTCTGCGATCAGCTTCTCTATCTCTTCCGCCTCCAGTCGCTTTACATGCAAAAATTCTGTCTCGTCCAGATCCTGCCCGCTCTCCCTGCGGCAGTTTCTTGCCACAAAAATATGCCCGTAATTATCCGCTATCGTTGCATTGGAAGGCACCGTGATCAGATGACACCACTCATCGGAAACATAGCCCGTCTCCTCCTTCAGCTCCCTTTTGGCTGCCATGAGCGCCTCCTCCGCCACCGCCGCATCTTTCCTGCCGCCATACTCCTTCCCGTCCTTGCGTTCAATGCCGCCCGCCGGAAATTCCGTCGTCACTTCCTTGATCCCCTGCCTGTACTGCCGGACGCAAAGATATTTTCCTTCCTCATCCGACGCCACGATCACCACATAATCTCTGCGGCTGTAACTATAATAGGGTTCAAACTCCGTCCCATCCGGGAAACGATAAGCCGAACGTCTGATATCGATCCACTCATCCTGCACAATGTGCTCTGTACGGATCTCCTCCCAGACAAGATCCTCGTCATCTGTATACATTCTGCGCCCACCCTTTTCTTTTTTATCCTGATGCACGCCTATTATAACACTTTTGACCTGTATGAGGCAAGCTAATATCTGTTTGTATTCTTCTGTCGGGATCTGTCTTTCCCTATGCCAGTGTCTGCCGAAGGATCTCTACTGCCTCGCGCATACTGCAGTCTCTTTCCGCTGCAATTTCTCTTATATCGTCATATTCCCATTTTGCTCTCTGCACACCATATCCCGATACTACTTTTCTCCTCTCCGGTCACGCCTCACCTCTATGCCGCAAAACGCCGAACCGCTCTAACGCAACCAAAACAGCCGGGATCAGGATCAAATGCAGAACAATTCCCGGCACAGCATTGATGAACGCTCCTCCCAGAAACATCTTCATGGTAAACATATTTCCCTGTATGCCATAGAGGATCATGCTGGCAAGTCCCCACACGACACGCCCGCACAGCATAGCCACGATCAGCGTAATATAAATGCCGGGCAGCTTCTTCTTGCGGAACCGGGGGTAAAGAATTCCCGCCACTGCGCCATACGTTGCCAGCTCAAAAGCCATCCCCACTGCCGTCGGAAACATCACAGGCATATGAAACAATGCCGAACGAAGCAGCGGCGTTATAAATCCCACTGCCAATCCATACGGCCAGCCGCACACAAATCCGCACAAAAGCACCGGGATGTGCATCGGTGAAAGCATCTTCCCGATCTGCGGAATCTGCCCTGTCAAAAAAGGCAAAACCAGACCGATAGCCATAAACATGCCGGATAAAACAATATTCTGTGTCCTCTTATTTTTCATACTCTACCACTCCTTTTGTCTTATGATCACTTTGCAAAAAAAGAAAAGCGCATCACTCCCTGCTGGGAATACCGCGCTTCCTGTCACGATCCTTCTGATCCTATACCCGAACTCACATACTTTGAATCATCTGCACTTCAGTGCAATCTGCCGACTTCCTGCCGACCACAAAAGTATACCACGATCCGTCTGTTCCGTCAAATCTTTCTAAGCTCCGCGATCGCTTCCTGCACCAGCTTCCCTACACTGCCTTCCCTGACTCCCACGATCATGGTCTCACAATTATTATACGGGATCAGGATCCGTCTCGCCCTGCAGGACCCTGTTGCCGCCGCCATAGCCGGCGTGATCTCTCCCAACATCGCATCCGCTATGCAGATTCCCACAGGTCCTATGATCACGTCTGCCTGCCGGCAGGCTACCAACACCGCATTCTCACCGGTAGCCCCCCGATCCGCACCGGCTTTCAGCATATTTGCTGTTGCCGTCGCATTAGTTCCCACCGCAAGGATCGTTACATCCGGCATTTCTTTTTTGATCCCGGAAATAAGCTGTTTTCCTAATCCGCCGCCTTGCGCATCTATCACCAAAACAACCATACCATCCTCCTAGTCTTCCCAAAATGCGGTAAAGCTGATATTCATATCCACATTTCCCTTGATGCCGTTTACTTTCCCTTTATCCGTATACTGCCAGATACTGTATGCGTAAGGATAGTACATATCTCCGTTATAATAAGCTAACCACTTATCATACTGCTCCAGCGTCTCAATATCCAGCATCAGCGACCCCATCTCCAGATTGTGATAGACAATAGGCTTATACCCTGCCTCCTCCACGATCTGACAGAACAGTAACGTGAGATTCGTGCGTTCCTCCACCGACAACTGATTCATTCTCCCTGTCGAATCCACGGTCTTCTCCACATCAAATACGATCGGGCATTTTACCCCGAAAGGTTCCAGCTTGGATATCACGATCTCCGCTTCCTCGCGGATCTCATCCTCATCGATCGCCTGAGAATATATATAAGCCCCTGGATGGATCCCTGCATCCAGCGCCCCCTGCATATTATCCTCAAATGTGCTATCCTCTACCATCTTGCCGGTACCGTAGCCCCTGTATGCTACACGCAAAAAAGCAAACTCAACGCCATCTTCCGCCACAGCTTCCCAATCGATTGTCCCCTGGAACTTAGACACGTCAATTCCTTTGTGGGAGATCACTTCCTCCCCATTCATATACTGGTACTCCCCGGTATCCAGAACAGTGAGATTCTCTTCGCTGTAATCATTCTGCCTGAGCTCACGATTGATCGGCACAAAATGAAATTTCCCGTTGCTCACCACCACGATCTCTTCCGGATAAAGAGGTCTGAGCACTTCTACCATACTCTGATCCCCGGTTTCCAGACCACTCTTTATCTGCCCAAGCACTTCTTCCCTGGCCTGCGCTTTTTCCGCCTCCACATCTGTCTGCGTATTGACTACAGCCTTTGCTGCCGCTGCCTCTCTCGCCTCCTGCAGCATTGTGTTCAGCTCCGCCTGTGTCAGCGTCACTTCCTGATCCTCCGGCAACAGTTCAGCCCCTGCCGACACAGCCAGATCCTTCGCGCTCTTCTCCAATTTATCATCGATCCACGTCGTCAACATTCCTGCCACAAGGATCACCAGAAGCAGACCTGCAATATAACCGGAAAAGATCAGGATCGACCGGAATACACTGTTCTTTTTCTTCTTCGTCGCTCCAAGACGATCCTCTGTATATCGATATGCGGAATTGTCCTCGTTCTTATTATAATCGGAATCAGTCCCCAATTTCATCTGTTTTCGTCCTCCATCTACGCCTTCAGTCTGAGCCATGCACACGTCATCGCTAAGACTCGAATAACGTCTCGCTCCTTATTATACCATGAACCCGAAGGGTTCAGCGCCCTTTGATAATAGACGCTGCACTTGCGTCTATTATACCATGAACCCGAAGGGTTC
>CADBNO010000245.1 GCA_902796105.1 uncultured Lachnospiraceae bacterium
CAACAGGCTGATAAAAAAAGAAATCCTGCCGCTCCCCTGCCAGATCAGGAGAAGGATCACAAAGCTCACAATGGGGATGGAACGGACCGCAGATAAAAAAGGGGACAACACCTCCCGCACCAGCCGAAAACGATACCCCATTCCCGCACAGACGATCCCGCACAGACTGCCCAGGCCAAATCCCCCCAGCACTTTCACCGCAGTTCCCCCCACAGCTTCCCAAAAACGGGATTCCGGAAGCAGACGGAGCAAAGCACGCAAAGTCTCCACAGGACCGACCAACAGGATCTCATTGTCCACGAATACAGATACCCCCTGCCACAGCACCAGCCAAAACAAAAGCACTGCCGCTTTCGCCAACACTATATTCTTTTCTCCATTCCGCTTTTTTCCCATTTACTCATCTTTCCTGCACATAAAAATCATCCCCCGGCAGACTGCCGCCCACAGCCTGCGGATTCTGAGCATACAAAGTGTCCAGATACCCCGACAGAGCTGTCTTCATCTCCTCACCGGTAATACATACAATATTACAGTTCGGAAGCGCCTTGGCCGCGACAGGAGCCTTCTCGATGATACCATACTCTGCCACGAGCTCTGCCGTCTTCTGCACATCTGAATTAGCAAGCGCAGCGCTCGCTTCATGCTCTGACACAAATCGTGCCACCGCGTCCGCATGCTCCTCAAGGAACTCTGCACGCACCACTGTCACTCCCGTCACAAGATGGGAATCAGCATCCAGCCTGTCCCATTCCTCACTCAGGGAAAAGGCGGACTGCAGCGCTTCATTCTGCATCATGGCTGCCGTGACAAAAGGCTGCGGTAGTACCCCGATCTGTGCGGAGCCCTCCTTCAAAAGCGCAGCCACCTCTGTCGCCTCAGATTTGAATTCCAAAGTACAGTCTGTGATCCCGCTGCGTTCCAGAAGTGTCCGCAGCGCATACTCCGGAGTTGTCCCCTGCCCGGTCGTGACAACAGTCTTGCCCGTCAGATCCTCCACCGAATGGATACTTTCATCCGTTGTGACACAATAAAGCACTCCCAGCGTGTTAATGTCAGCCACCCGGATCTTACCCTGCGTCTTGTGGTAAAGCACACTTGCCAGATTAGCAGGGATCAGGGCAATATCCAGATCCCCTGACACCAGCTTAGCGGATATTTCATCCGCAGCAGTCGCCATAGTAAACGAATACGTATCAACTGTTTCCCCGTTCTCCGCTTTCTTCCGCAGATTGACGATCCCCATCGTTGTAGGCCCCTTCAGGGATCCCACCCGGATCTCCGTGCCGGCTTCCCCGGAAGCTTTCTGCGCGACAGTATCTGCCTCCGGCACTTCCGTAGCTTGTTTTACTTCTTCTTTGATCTGACCTTCGCCACTCATCTGTGTTTCCGTGCCTAAGCTCTGTCTTTCCGTCTCAGGAGCTTTCGTCTGTGCACTCCCACAGGCCGCCACAGCCAGCATGCAGATCACACACAACCATCCTGCAAGATTACGCTTAATCCTTGGATTCATTTCCTTGACTTCCTTTCCTTTTCCTTTCTACTATTTCTAAGCATATACTTCAAAGCTGTCCGGCCACGCCCTGCAGATCAGCGCAACACCGTTCGCCTTCGCCAATTCCACCGCATCCGCTGTCGGAATAGCCTTGGACACCAGAATCGGGATCCCGGCTTGGATCACCTTTTTCAACATATCGGTGGGCACACGTCCGGTCGTAAACAGAATACACTTTTGCCTGTCCAGCTGATTCCGCACCGCATACCCGACAGCCTTGTCCAAGGCATTATGTCTGCCGATATCCTCCGCCTGATACAGGATCCGATCCTCCACAGCCAGCATACAGCTATGCGTTCCTCCCGTACTCTTATGCAGCTTTGAGTCCTGTGCGAACGCATTTACCAGACCGAAGATCCATTCGTCCTTCCACGTTGCCCGACAGGTCAGTTTTGCGACGTTTGAACCACACGGTCCGCTTTCCTTTTCTTCTGTCGCTAACGGCTTCTCCTCTTCACTGCTTAGCCGCCGGAGATACACATGATTCTCCGTACAGCAGGTCGGTTCCTCTTCCTCTTTCGGGGCAAATTCGACTGTTTCTTTCAGAAACACTCTCGCCCGATTCCCGCTCTCGCACAGATGCATCTGCTCAATGTCCGAAAATCTGTCGATCAGACCCTCCGTTATCAGCCTCCCCACCACCAGATCCTCCAGGTCATTCGCCGTACAGACCAATCTGGCCGCAAGTTTCTCATTGACATAGATCTCCATGTGATGCTCCTGCAAAAGCTGTCTTCCTACAGCGTGCTCTGTCTGCCCGGATCCCGTTCTTCCGTTCTCTCCCTCATTCGCCCGCACAAGCCGCGCATTTACCTGTCTCGTATCCTCTCCGGTCATAGTCTAAAGTCTCCGCCTTTCCCTGCATCAATGCTTGCGCTTCTCATCTCCCGCGTATTGCCTCACGCTATCGCGCACACTCTCCCGCTTCGCCCCGCATGATCTCCAGACCATGCTCCAACGTCGGTAAAATATACTCCAGGCTTTCCTTCACTGCCTTCGGACTTCCCGGCAGATTGATGATCAATGTTTTCCCCCGCATCACGCTCACCGCCCGGCTTAACATAGCCCGCGGCGTGATCTTCAGGCTGTATGCACGGATTGCCTCCGCGATCCCCGGCACATTCTTCGTTGCCGCACGCAAGGTCGCCTCCGGCGTATTGTCTCTGGGGGAAAGCCCTGTGCCTCCGGTGGTGAAGATCACATCCACCTGCTCCTCATCTGCCAGCCGCACCAGCTCCTGATACAGGGATTCCTCATCATCTGCCAGAATCCTCTCACTGCGCACATGATACCCCGCCGGTTCGATCAACTCCCGGATCGCCGGTCCGGATTTGTCCTCGCGCTCGCCCTTGCTCCCCTTGTCACTGGCTGTCACAATGGCCGCCGTGAATTGATAAGGCTTTACTCCCACCTGCAGTTCATCGCCCACTTTGATCTCTCCACCCACAAGCACTCTGGCAAACACGCCCTCTCTGGGCATGATACAATCTCCCACCTGATGAAAGATCTCGCACTCCGAATGACATTTTTTGCCGATCTGTGTGATCTCCAATACCACATCATTGCAGGTAAAAATGGTACCCACCGGAAAACTCTTAAAATCAAACCCTTCCACCAGCAGATTCTCGCCGAATGCACCGTCTGCCACCTGCGCACCGCGCGCTCTGAATTTTTCCACCTCATCATGGGAAAGCAGACTCACCTGTCTGTGCCATTTTCCGGCATGTGCATCCTTTTCCACACCCCAGTTTTCGATAAAATTAGCTTTCCCCACATTCTGCTTGGCAGTACCCTTTTTTTCACTGATACACACTGCAACTACTCTGCCCATTTCATCCTCCCTACTACTGTTATTTCACAATATTTTTCTGCCGGACACTCTTTCTGCCGGATACTCTTTCTTTCTGTCTGTCATTCCCCGAAAATCTGCTTTAAGACATCTTCAGGCTGCATATTCTGCACGCCGGCCGGATCGGTAAGTCCCTCGCCCTGTCCCGATACATCCCAGGTGAACCGTCCCGCCTTTTCCCCTTCAAACTTGAAATAAGCCTGGGGATCCTTCAGGGAAACTTCATATCGTTTGTACCATTCCGGATAATATGTGGACATATACTTCTCTGCCAGACGGTACGCCTCGCAGGTTTCATCTGCACCGATGGCACCGATCTGCACACCGCCTCCCGGCTGTCCCGTCCTGCTGGCAGAAGGCGTACAATGTGCGATCACCACGCTCTTGTCACTGCAGGTTCCGAGAGAGATCCACACATGACCGTTCATACTCATGATATCCCCCGGTTTCATCACATTTTGTTCCGTCCCGTCCGGCACGGATATCTTCTGCGTCCATGTGCCCCAGCCGTAATCCGCAAGCTTTTTGGCAAAGCCGGTAGAACCGCCCACATAGCCATCCTCTCCACTCCTGGTTTCAAAGGTGTTATAGATCACCCACCCCAGATATCCGGAGCAGTCCAATCCAGCATAATAATATTCATTATACCCGCCGTACGGATAATAGCTGTGCGCCGGATCCATATTTGCCTCATCGCCGTCCTTCGACTTATAGGTATAGTTTTCATTCTGCTCGTTAAAAAAGCGAACCCAGTCAGGCGACACACCAAGTGTCCTCGTCTGTATTGCCGAACCGACGTCCTGCCAGTCCCAGCCGCCTCCATAGATGTAAAGCGTATTTCCCACAGGCATCATTGCCGTTTTCAGGAAATTCTCAAGGGTCTTCTCCCCGGGTGTACCAGCAACAACCGGTGTAAAATCAGGCGCCTTTTGCTCTGCTTCCTCGACAGAGACAACCCGATCCCCCTCTGTTGTGATCCGATAGGTATAATTCTCCTTCAACAGATTCTGGATCGGATAATCATACTCGCCATTCTCATCCTTCGTGCCGTTATCCACAGACAGTACCACCTCGTCCGTACCGATCTGAAACCGATACCGGAAATC
>CADBNO010000246.1 GCA_902796105.1 uncultured Lachnospiraceae bacterium
AGATATAGATAGGTTAGGAGCGGAGTGAAAATGGGTGATAAGTGCAAGAGATGGATCTGGGCGGTAATTCTTTGCAGTGTGATATCTGTCTGCAGCTGTGCATCAGGGGAGCAGCCGTCTGTCGCTACGATCGTGCCGGAAAGCACAACTGTGGGTACGCTGGAAAATGCGTCAGAGGAAGCAGCGACGGAGTCTGCAACGGAAACAGCGGCAGAGTCTGTAGCGTCTGCTGCAACGGAAGCAGCGGCGGAGTCTGTAGCGTCTGCTGCAACGGAAACAGCGACGGAGTCTGTAGCGTCTGCTGCAACGGAAACAGCGGCAGAGTCTGCATCGTCTGCTGCAACGGAAGCAGCGGCGGAGTCTGTAGCGTCTGCTGCAACGGAAACAGCGGCGGAGTCTGTAGCGTCTGCTGCAACGGAAACAGCGACGGAGTCTGCATCATCGGTTGTAGCGCAGTCCGTTACGCATACAGGGCGCCTTGTGGCCATTGACCCGGGACATCAGGCCAAGGGCAATAATGAGAAAGAGCCGATCGGACCCGGGGCAACGCAGACCAAGGCAAAGGTGGCGAGCGGGACAAGAGGCGTGGTCAGCGGGCTGGCAGAGTATGAGCTGACCCTGATGGTGTCCGAGAAGCTTTGTGCGGAGCTGCAGAACAGAGGATATGAGGTGCTCATGATCCGCACCACCCATGACGTGAATATCAGCAATGCGGAGCGGGCGCAGATGGCGAATGACGCAGGGGCGGATGTGTTTGTGCGGATCCATGCGGACGGCTCGGACAACAGCAGCGTGCATGGCATGGAGACCCTGTGTCAGACGGCTTCCAATCCCTATAACAGCAGCCTCTATTCGGACAGCAGAGCGCTTGCGGACGCGGTGCTTGCCGGTATGGTGAATGCTACCGGTGCGAAGAAGAGAAGCGTCATTGAGACCGATACCATGTCCGGGATCAACTGGTGCCAGGTGCCGGTGACAATCGTGGAGATGGGTTTTATGACCAACGCGGATGAGGACCGGCTGATGGCTACAGAGGACTATCAGCAGAAGATCGCGGTCGGCATGGCGGACGGCATTGACGCGTATTTTGCCCGATAATGGGGGTATGAGGAGCTGTGTATCATTTATGTTTATTTCAGTTACCCGCAGAGTCAGGATCTGACCGGTTACCGTGATCATATGAAACAGGAAATTGAAGCCTGCAAAAATCCGGGGAATAAAACAGTTATCTTGCACAAAACCATACACGCCTACACTGAACAACTTTCACAAAAATGCATTTTTAACTCAAAAAACACTGACATTTCAGGTTTAGATTTGGTAGAATTAGGTTATAACAATATTGTGGGTGAATATTGCTCATACAATATATGACAGACCGGATCCGGCTGACGGGACCGGGGTAACGGGTGGAATGCAGGCAGTTCATTTTGAAAGAAAGGAAGGTTTTTGTGTTTAAGAAAGGCGAGTATGTAGTAAGCGGCAACAAAGGAGTCTGTGTGGTGGAGGATATCACGACGTTAGATATCTCGGGCATAGATAAAAAGAGGGAGTATTACATCCTCAAGCCTGTTTACGTGGCAGGCAGCACAGTTTATGTACCGGTGGATACGGCAGAGACCTCCATGCGGAAGGTTTTGAGCCGTGAGGAAGCGGACAGGCTGATCCGGGAGATACCGGAGATACCGTTGATTATCAGCTCAAACGATAAGCTTTTGGAACAGGAATACAAAGGCTGCATGAAGACCAATGACTGTGCGGATTGGATTCGCATTATAAAGACGATCTATGAGCGGAAGCAGAAGCGTCTGGCGGCGGGACGAAAGGTTACGGCAGTCGATGCGAAATATTTCCGGCTGGCGGAGGACAACCTGTACGGCGAGCTTGCGGTTTCCCTGCAGATGCCCAAAGCTGAGGTGGAGGGATATATCACACGGGAGATGGATGAACAGGTGGGATGAAAGTGTATCTGAAAGCATATCCGTTCAGAAAAAGCCTTTACATTCCCGTGAAAATGGTATATGATAGGGGAAAGTGTTGACGGAGAAGAATTCTGCCTAAGACAGGTTTTACAGAGAGATGTGTCATGGTGCGGCGTATAGGTCGTGATCCATGGTTGAGAGCACATGAACCCGGGACAGAAGGAAACCACTCCTGAGCTGCGTGCGAGAAAGCCTTATCGGCGCAAGCATTGCCGTTATTCCCTGCGTGAACGGGAGTGAGAGTGAAAGAACAAGGTGGAACCGTGTTTGATGCGGATGAAGGTATGACGATCAGGCACCCTTGGAGAGATCCGGGGGTGTCTTTTTTTACCGGAAAGAGCAACAGAGAGGAGAAAGAAGATGAAGATCATTTACAGAGACGGTACGGTAGCGGAGTGTCCCGAGGAGGAGGTAACCCATGTGCTGCGCCATTCGGCGGCGCATATCATGGCACAGGCGATCCAGCATTTGTACCCGGAGGCGGATTTCGGCTATGGTCCCGCAACGGAGAGAGGATTTTACTATGATGTGGATCTGGGCGACAGAAAGCTTACCGATGAAGATCTGGCGGCAATCGAGCAGGAGATGAAGAAGATCGTTAAGGCAAACCTGCCGATCAAACCGTTCATCCTGCCCCGCGATGAAGCGGTGAAGCTGATGCAGGAGCGCGGTGCCAAGTACAAGGAGGAGCACATCGGCGATCTGCCGGAGGATGCCATCATCAGCTTTTACCAGCAGGGCGATTACATCGATATGTGTGTAGGACCGCATATCACGTATACCAAGGCGTTGAAGGCGTTTAAGATCACACAGCAGAGCGGAGCATACTGGAAGAATGATTCCAAGAATAAAATGCTTACCCGTATCAACGGCGTGGCGTTTGCAACCCAGGAGGAGCTGGAGGCTTACGAGAAGCAGCAGGAGGAGGCGCGTGCCAGAGACCACCGTAAGATCGGCAAGGAGATGTCTCTGTTCATGACCGATGATCTGGTGGGTAAGGGGCTTCCCATGTTTTTACCCAAGGGTTATACCGTATGGCAGGAGCTGGAGAATTATATCAAGGAAAAAGAGAGAAAGCTGGGTTATCAGCATGTAATGACCCCCTGTGTGGGTACTGTGGCGCTGTATGAGACCAGCGGACATTGGGCACATTATAAGGCAAATATGTTCCCGGCTATGGAGGTGGAGGGTGAAAACTTTGTGCTTCGTCCCATGAACTGTCCCCACCACATGATGATCTATGCAAACAAGCCGCACAGTTACAGGGAACTGCCCATCCGCATTGGTGAGATCGCTCATGACTTCCGTTTTGAGTCCAGCGGAACATTAAAGGGAATCGAGCGTGGCAGACATTTCTGTCAGAACGACGCGCATCTGTTTGTGACGCCGGATCAGATCAAGGATGAGGTGAGCCGAGTGGTGGATCTGATCTTTGACGTATATAAGGATTTTGGGATCGAGAATTATCGCTGTGTATTGTCTCTGCGCGATCCTGCAGATACGGAGAAGTATCATCCCGACGACGAGATGTGGAACAAGGCGGAGAGCGCATTGCGCGAGGTTTTGACGGAGTTGAAGATTGACTTTACGGAGGAGATCGGTGAGGCTGCGTTCTACGGACCGAAGCTGGATGTCAACGTGCAGCCGGCTGTGGGCGCGGAGTATACGCTGTCCACCTGTCAGCTGGACTTCTGTCTGCCTGCCAAGTTTGATCTGAAGTATGTTGACTCTGAGAGCAATGAACAGACGCCCGTGGTGCTGCATCGCGCAATTCTCGGATCGTTAGATCGTTTCATGGCATTCATCATCGAGGAGACCAAGGGTAAGTTCCCGGTTTGGCTGGCTCCGCTGCAGGTGAAGGTTCTGCCTGTCAGCGAGAAAACGATGGATTACGCAAAGACGGTATACGAGGCGCTGGAGGCGGCCAATATCCGCGTGCAGCTGGATGACCGTAACGAGAAGATCGGCTACAAGATCCGTGAGGCTCAGCAGGTTGACCGTGCGCCGTATATGTTGATCCTGGGTGCGAAGGAAGCGGAAGAGGGGAATATCAGCGTCAGAAGCCGTGACACCGGTGATACGGAGACTATGGCACTGGATGACTTCATCAGGAAGGTGAAGGAGGAGATCGCAACCCGCGCACATTGAGCTTTGACAGGTGATGATGGACGTCGGTGAAGGCAGACATTTTTCGTCGATATGTTTTTCGTGTATAAAAAAGGATTTTGCTGTCCAAACTAATTTTATGAAAACACTGTGCAGGGCATGGTACCAACGCTGTATCATGCTCTGTGCAGCATAAGAGGGCATATGAATGGTTTTCAGAAGGAGGAGTCAGGATGGCAGAATTAAAATGTGGTGCACAGAACTGTACCTATAACCGGTCGAAGTTATGCTGCAAAGGCGATATCATGGTGGGCGGCAGACATGCGGGAACCAGTGAGGACACCTGTTGTGAGAGCTTCGCGGAACGCAGGGATGGGCACGAAAACTTCACCAGTTCGATTGAGCATCCCAGCAGGCTGATCAGCATTGATTGCGAGGTGTCCAATTGTATTTACAACAATAATTACCGGTGCAAGGCGGATCATGTGGATATCCGCGGCGGTCACGCAAACCGGAGTGCGGATACGAACTGTGCTACTTTTATGGAGCGTTGATGCCTGCGGCGGAAAGCGAGCAGGAAAGACAGTAAAAATCTTATCAGGAATTGCAAAATAATAGTTGACAAAGCAGGAAGAGAGTGGTAATCTAAACAAGTGTGCAGGATATAGTAGTGTTATATTCCGCGCGCTGAGCAAGCAGAGTATCCACTCTCACCTTACGGCGAATATGCTGGTAAGTGTTGATATCGGTTCAAAACAGTTTTCAGATTTCCGGATCGGGCTTTAACGGAGAGACTGATCATGCTGTAATTTGATGGATTCAAGGTGGATAGTTATGCTATCCACTTTTTTATTTCTAAATATGGAGGTATACGGCCATTAGCGATTTAATGATCAATGAACAGATCCGGGACAAAGAGGTTCGTGTCATCGGAGAGAACAATGAACAGCTTGGTATTATGTCTGCCAAGGAAGCATTGAAACTGGCAGAGGAGGCAGAGCTGGATCTGGTAAAGATTGCGCCTACGGCACAGCCGCCGGTCTGCAGGATTGTAGATTACGGTAAGTTCAAGTATGAGCAGCTTCGTAAGGAGAAGGATGCCAAGAAGAAGCAGAAGACGATCGAGATCAAGGAGATCCGTCTGTCGCCGAATATTGACACCAACGATCTGAATACCAAGACTAACGCAGCCAGAAAGTTTCTGACCAAAGGTGACCGGGTAAAAGTTACTTTGCGCTTCAGAGGACGTGAGATGGCACATATGAACAACAGCAAGCACATCCTAGATGATCTCGCGGAAAGTCTTGCGGATATCGCTATTGTTGAGAAAGCTCCAAAGGTGGAGGGAAGAAGTATGACCATGTTCCTTGCCCAAAAGAAGTAGGCAGAGAACAAATAAAACGATTTTAGGAGGAATTAGTTATGCCCAAAATGAAGACAAGCAGAGCAGCTGCGAAGCGTTTTAAAGTTACCGGTACCGGTAAGTTGAAGAGAGCGAAGGCTTACAAGAGCCATATTCTGACCAAGAAGAGCACCAAGAGAAAGCGTAATCTGAGAAAGCCCGCTATCACGGATGTAACCAATGTAAAGAATATGAAGAAGATTTTACCCTATTTATAAGTCGGGCAAGGAGGAGAATGAATCATGGCAAGAATTAAAGGTGGCTTAAATGCCAAGAAGAAACATAACAGAGTATTGAAGCTTGCAAAGGGATACAGAGGAGCAAGAAGCAAGCAGTACAGAGTAGCAAAGCAGTCCGTTATGAGAGCACTGGCAACTTCTTATGCCGGCAGAAAAGAGAGAAAGCGTCAGTTCAGACAGCTTTGGATCGCTCGTATCAATGCAGCAGCAAGATTGAACGGTCTTTCCTACAGCAAGTTCATGTTTGGTCTGAAGCAGGCTGGTGTTGACATGAACAGAAAGATGCTTGCAGAGATGGCTGTAAACGATGCAGAGGGCTTTAAGACTCTGGCTGAGCTTGCCAAGAGCAAGATCGCTTGATCCGGTGACGGGTTTAGCAATAGTTTTTCAGAGATGACAGGATGGCAGTGTGACTCAGGTTGCACTGCTTTTTTCTTTTTATAAAATTGATGGCATGATTTCAGGATAAGTTACTTGACAATTCTAAAATATTATACTATGATACATACATCGGTTGCAGTTTAAGGCAATTGTGTTAAGTGAATTGTGATTCGCCCGTTTGGGCATTTCTTTGGCATTTCGCCAATGTTTTCACGGTTTCGGTTTTCATATAGTTTTAGAACGTACAGCTGTTTGCGAAGACTTTGTTTTATTGTTTTCAGAGAAAGAGTACAGCTGCATCCGACGCACATTGGAGAGGAATGTTGCAGAGAAGGGGAGTAATATGGGGAAATACGATAATGTAGATCGGGAGTATTTTACCGATCCGGAGAGAGCGGCTGAATTGTTTTCGGCAGGAGTACATCATTGGAGGCTTCGCATGAGCGGTGAGGATCTGAGCGCGATCGAGAGGACTTATCCGTCCTTGAACAGCCTGTCAGGAAGGCTGGAAAGAGACGCGATATTTCTGTGCGAGAAGCAGCATGTAAAATACGGCATGGAGATTGAGACTCATGCGGATTACGGGATGCCGCGTCGCTTTTTGACCTATGATGCCTGTGAATACGAACGTGAAGCCGAGCAGATCAGAAACGGACATGTACGAAAAGGAGATTTGCAGAAATATGACGAGATCAAGAGCGGAATGAGCGGATCCGACAGTTATTATCCGGTGATCAATCTTTTGTTATACCTTGGAAAAGGACACTTCCGTGGGAAGGAGGCACTGCGGGAATTGTTTGCCATTCCCAAACTGATCAAACCGTTTATTTTTGAGAAGATTCAGAATTATTCGTATGCGCTGCTGGAAGCGGAGTATGTGGATCCGGAAGAATTCCGGACGGATCTGCGCTTTTTTTTCCGGGCGATGCAATGCCGGAATGACAAGGCCAAATTAGCCGTGATGCTGGAGGAGAAGGCGTTTGAGCAGCTCGACAGAGTGACGCAGAAGGCAATAGTTGTGCATTTGAACATTAAAAACCTGACTAAAAAAGTAGTGGAGGAGGAAGAGGAGATGTGTAAAGCATACAGGGATCTGATCGCTGATGAGAGAGCTGAGGCGAAGAAAGAAGGCATTATGGAGGGAATCCAGGAAGGGATCCAGGAGGGGATCCAGCAGGTGGTAGGCTGTCTGAAAAAAATCAAAGGAGGCTGTACGAAGCAGGAGCTTTTGGATGAAGGATATGCCAAGGAGGCTGTAGAGCAGGCATGGTCGTTAACACTGTGAGGCGGAGCCGGGGGTAAAAAACAGCCATGCGGGAAGGAGCGCGAGAAACGCTCTTACCGGCATGGCTGGGTAAACTTATTTTATCATAGTTCTTGCGCCTGTCCTTTGCGCATCGGAAATTGCAAAGCAATTTCGAATGAAACAGTTTAAGGTTTTATTTTACTTCGATCTGCTGTGCGACAAGCTGATCAGCACCGTATTGTTTCCGTAAAGCGGGCTTTTCAATCTTGCCGGTGGCATTTCTGGGTACGTCGGCAAAAATGATCTTCTTGGGGCGCTTGTAGCGAGGAAGTTCTTTGCAATATTCCTCGATTTCTGCTTCGGTACAGGTCATTCCCTCTTTGATGGAGATGATCGCACCGGTGATCTCGCCGAGACGTTTGTCCGGCAGACCGATGACTGCGACATCCTTTACTTTGTCGTAGGCGCTTAAGAAGTTTTCAATCTGTACCGGATAAATATTTTCGCCGCCGCTGACGATCACATCCTTCTTGCGGTCTACCAGGAAGTAGAAACCGTCTTCATCCTGCATAGCCATGTCACCGGTGTAAAGCCAACCGTCCTTCAGGGTCTCTGCAGTCGCCTTGGGATCGTTGTAATAACAGGTCATGACGCCGGGACCCTTCACGCAGAGCTCGCCTACATCACCTTGTTTGACGGTATTTCCGTTCTCGTCGACGATCTTACATTTCCAACGATAGCCGGGAATGCCGATAGCTCCCACCTTATGGATGTTTTCTATCCCCAGATGTACGCAGCCGGGACCGGTGGATTCAGACAGACCATAGTTGGTATCGTAGAGATGATCAGGGAAATACTCTTTCCAGTGCTTGATCAGGGAAGGCGGCACAGGCTGTGCACCAATATGCATCAAGCGCCATTGATCCAGTTGATAATCTTCCTTTTTCAGGTCTCCCCGATCCAAAGCATCCAGAATATCCTGAGCCCAGGGAACCAGCAGCCATACGATCGTGCAGTGTTCTTTGGAAACCGCGTCCAGAATGATCTCGGGAGTTGCGCCTTTTAACAATACGGCACGACTGCCTGCACAGAGGCTGCCCATCCAGTGGAATTTGGCGCCGGTGTGATAGAGCGGCGGAATACACAGGAATACATCGTCCCGATCGGTCAGGTGATGCTTTTGTTCCATTTGTGCGGCCTGCATCAGACTTTCGTGGTTGTGTAAAATGGCCTTCGGAAATCCGGTAGTACCGGAGGAAAAATAGATGGCTGCGTCGTCTTCTTCTTCCAGACGGAT
The DNA here is from genome assembly GCA_902796105.1 of uncultured Lachnospiraceae bacterium. Taxonomy (GTDB): domain Bacteria; phylum Bacillota; class Clostridia; order Lachnospirales; family Lachnospiraceae; genus Acetatifactor. The sequence goes on from CADBNO010000246.1 coordinate 8,654, forward strand.
CAGAGGCGCTTTGCTGGAGCAATCTGCAACAAGCTCCCGGTAGCTTTCTGCAAAAGTAGGGCAACCGTCCCCCACATAGATCAAAAGTCTTCCTTTGCTCAATTCATCGGCTATGGACTCAATACGTCCGATAAATTCAGGCCCGAAGATCAGGATATGTACTTCTGCAAGGTTTGCACAGTACTGAATCTCGTCTGCGGCAAAGCGGAAGTTGAAAGGAACGGCTATGGCGCCGGCTTTCAGAATCCCAAAATAGATGGGAAGCCATTCGAGACAGTTAAACATCAGAATGGCAACCCGGTCCCCTTTTTGGATGCCCCGGGAGATCAGCATATTGGCAACCCGATTTGCCTTCTCATCGAAGACGCTCCAGGTGATCTCTCTGCGGTAGGGGGTAGGGGTGGTCTGTTGTACCAGATCATATTCCTTCCAGGTAGTGCGGCGAGAATCAGTCATGGTGGGGTTTAATTCCACCAGAGCAACCTCATCGCCATAGAGTTTGTGATTTCGTTCCAGTAAATCGGTAACAGGCATTTTTTTTGTGTCCTTTCTAAGATAATCAGTACAGGAATGAACCGTGTAGCGTATGCAGGTCCTGATGAAGAAGTCCCTGCTTTAATTGCGGCCTAACAGGAATGCTTTCTGGTTCAGTTCCAGGAACTTGGGCGGTACGCATTCTTCAATGGCTTGCTGCCATTTTTCCAGAGAAATGTTATCAAAATATTTGGAAAGCCGACCCATGAGCACAATATTGACTGCCTTGGAACTGCCGGCCTCCTCTGCAAGCGCCAGACAATCCATTGCGTCAACTGCTGCGCCGGTGGCTTCCATTTTCGCGATCAGATTTTCCGGATAAACAGCTGCGCCGGTGATAACAGGCATAGGGTCGATCTCCTGTGTGTTTACGACAATGCGGCCGCCCGGTTTCAGGTATTCCAGATAGCGTGCCGCTTCAAGTTTTTCAAAAGAAACAATGAAATCAGCCTGTCCTTTGTCGATGATGGGAGAGTACACTTTCTCGCCAAAACGGACATAAGTCACAACGCTGCCTCCGCGCTGGCTCATTCCGTGTACTTCAGATACTTTTACATCATATCCTTCTTTTAATAATAAGTGGCCCAGGAGTTTGCTGGCAAGCAGGGAACCCTGACCGCCTACTCCTACGATCATTATATTTTTTGTCATATTGTCCTCTCATTCTGCCATGTATATGGCTTTTTACCGTTCTGACCGATCCGGTCGATAAATAGTCGATGATCAGCCTTATCAGCCTTTTTGCAGAGCGCCGAATTTACAGAGCTGACTGCAGACGCCGCATCCCACACAAAGGGTGGTATCGATCACGGCCTTGCCATTCTTTACGCTGATGGCAGGGCAGCCCAGACGCATACAGGATTTACATCCGATACACTTGTCACAGTCAACCTTCAAAGGCGGAGCAGCCTTTACATATTTCAGCAGAACGCAGGGACGTCTGCTGATAATGACAGACGGTTCGGGAGCTGCCAGCTCCTCTTTGATCACCTGGTCGCAGGCAGTCAGATCGTAAGGATCGACAACGCGTACACGGCTGATGCCCATGGCGCGGACAAGTGCCTCAAGATCGATCTTGCCGGCGGGGTCACCTTTGATATTATAACCGGTGGTCGGATTCTGCTGATGTCCGGTCATGCCGGTTATGGAGTTGTCCAGAATGATCACGGTGGAGTTGCTCTGGTTATAGGCGATGTTTGCCAGTCCGGTCATGCCGGAATGGACAAAGGTGGAGTCACCGATCACAGCGACGGTTTTGCCTTCACATTGTCCGGCAGTGGCTTTGTTAAAGCCGTGGATGGAACTTAAAGATGCACCCATGCAGAGTACCATGTCAATTGCATTCAATGGCGGCGCGCTGCCCAAAGTATAGCAGCCGATGTCGCCGAGAACCGTACATTTATTCTGCTTTAAGGTATAGAACATGCCGCGGTGAGGGCAGCCTGCGCACATAACAGGAGGTCTGCCGGGCATCTGCTCGTCTAAAGAACTTCCATTAGGCACTTCTACGCCGAGCTTTTCCGCGATCATATTCTGAGAGAATTCGCCTTCCATGGGAAACAGATCTTTGCCCGACAGAGTGAGTCCGAGCTGTTTGCAGTGGTTCTCGATGATCGGGTCAAGCTCTTCGACAATGACAAGCTTTTCCACTTTGGACGCAAAATCCAGGATCAGTTTTTTCGGTAACGGATTGACCATACCGAGTTTCAGGATGCATGCCTGGTCTCCGAAGACCTCTTTCACATACTGATAGCAGGTGGAGGAGGTGATGATCCCCAGTCGGGTATCGCCCATCTCCACACGGTTGAAAGGGCAATCCTCAGCATACTCAGCCAATCTGCGCATCCGATCCTCCACAAGAGGGTGTTTTTTGATCGCATTGGCGGGAGCCATAATATATTTGGCAGGATTTTTTTCATAAGGTCTGGGTTCGGGTACCACGCGATCAACGGTATCCACGACACTCTGTGAATGCGCTACGCGGGTGCACATCTTGATGATGACCGGTGTGTCAAACTCCTCGGAGAGTTCGTAAGCTCTCTTGGCAAATTCACAGGCCTCTGCAGAGTCCGAAGGCTCAAGCATGGGAACCTTGGATGCGATGGCATGATGTCTGGAGTCCTGCTCATTCTGGGAAGAGTGCATGCCGGGGTCATCTGCCACGCAGATGATCAGACCGCCGTTTACTCCGGTATAAGATGCGGTGTAAAGCGGATCGGCGGCTACGTTTAAGCCTACATGCTTCATGCCGCAGAAAGAGCGCCGACCGGCTAAGGAGGCGCCGAACGCAACCTCAAGGGCTACTTTTTCGTTGGGTGCCCATTCACAGTAGATTTCATCATATTTGGCGGCTTCTTCGGTCACTTCCGTACTTGGTGTGCCGGGATAGCTGGAAACCACCATGCAGCCTGCTTCATAAAGGCCGCGGGCAAATGCTTTGTTGCCTAACATCAGTTGTTTCATGGTATATCTTCCCCTTCTTTATTTCATTCGTAAAATCTCAACAGATGTATTCTAACATTTTTTTTGGAGTTAGTAAAGAAATTGCCGAAAATTCTTGACAGACTATAGTGGTTTATATGTATAATAGAGATAGATATTTTGGGAATAAAGGTGGGTTTATAGACATATTTACCAAAAAACGGATCACGTCGCGGTACACAGGGGCTGTCTGGAACCCGGCGGATCAGTTAGATAGATGGGGAAAGGGGACAGACATATGAAGATTTTACAAAATATCAAAGTGAGGACCAAATTATTTATTCTGACACTTCCGCTTATGGTCTGTATCATCGCGGCGGTTATCTTTACGGCTGTCCAGATCAGCCGTACCGAGGAACATGTGACAAGTCTGTATTACGATACCCTTTATCAGGTGAATAGCTCGCTGGTGAATGCAGACAGAGATTTTTATCAGGCTATGATCGCGGCGACGCAGTACTATGATCTGAAAAACGGGTATACGGATCTGCCGGCGCAGCTTCTGCCGCCTTACCTGATCCAGAAATGGAACAGCTTTGACGAAAATCGTGTGCAGGTTGTGGATAGCGTGCGGGCAGCAGTGGAGATCGCCAAGACTAACGAGGAACTTTATACCGTGATCCAGGCGGATGACGGATTGACTTTTGAGGAAGCTTATGAAAAGTTTGAAAAAGGATATAATGCTTGGGA
>CADBNO010000247.1 GCA_902796105.1 uncultured Lachnospiraceae bacterium
AGACGAAAAGGAAAGACAAAAAGAATGAACATGGATGAACGCATTAAACGCATCAACGAATTGTATCATAAATCTCAAAAGGAGGGGCTGACCGATGAGGAAAAAGCCGAGCAGACAAAGCTGCGGCAGGAATACGTGGCGAGTGTGCGCGGAAATCTGAAGGCCCAGCTGGATAACATCAGCATCCAAAGAGAAGACGGTACAATTGAAAATCTGGGGAAGAAATATGGCGGAGCAAAATAAGAGAGAGCTGCAGAAAAAAATTTTGCGAAGGGAAATGCTGAGCAGGAGAAATGCGCTTTCTGAGGACGAACAACGGAAAGCGGAAGCGCTGATCACGGATAAGATCCTGGAACACAGGTGGTTTCGGGAAGCGGAAATTGTGCTGGGATTTGCAAGCTATGGGAGTGAGATCCGCACAGGGCTAATTTTACAGGAGACGATCCGACAGGGAAAACAGCTTTATCTCCCGAAAATCCAGGGGGAGGAGATGTTGTTTTGGGCGGTAAAGGATTTGCGGGAATTGCAGGCAGGATACAAAGGGATCCCGGAGCCGGAAGGGACTGGAAGACAATATATTTATGAGTTGCCTGTGCAAAAGACGTTCATGCTGGTTCCGGGTGTGGCGTTTGACACAGAACGCGGGCGAATGGGTTATGGCAAAGGCTTCTATGACAGATTCCTTGCTGACAGACCCGGCCTTATAGCACGCAGTATCGGGATCGGACATGCCTGTCAGCTGGCGGAAAAAATTCCCTGCGAGGAGACGGATATTCGGCCGGCGCAGGTGATCTGTGTCTGAGCAGATCTGGTGAGCGGATTCGGGAAAATGGGTATGGACTTTGAAAATTCCCTGTGCTATGATGAATTTTAGTTGAGTAACAGGAGGAAATTACAGAATGACAAAAATCAGAACACGTTATGCCCCAAGTCCCACAGGTCGTATGCATGTGGGGAATCTAAGGTCGGCATTATATGAATTTTTGATCGCAAAGCACGACGGCGGCGATTTCATGCTGCGGATCGAGGATACCGATCAGGAACGTTTTGTGGAAGGGGCAGTGGATATTATATACCGGACGTTAGAGAAAACCGGGCTGGTACATGATGAAGGTCCCGATAAGGACGGAGGCTTCGGCCCTTATGTGCAGAGCGAGCGCATGAAGACCGGAATCTATATGAAATATGCAAAAGAGCTGATCGATAAGGGCGAAGCGTATTATTGTTTCTGCGATAAGGAACGGCTTGCCACGCTGAAGACCGAAGTGGTAGAGGGCAAGGAGATCAGCATCTATGACAAGCATTGTCTGTCTCTGTCCAAGGAGGAGGTAGAGGCGAATCTGGCTGCCGGGAAGCCTTTTGTCATCCGGCAGAATATCCCCAACGAGGGGACGACCACGTTCCATGATGAGCTTTACGGGGACATCACGGTGGAGAATGCGGAGCTGGATGATATGATCCTGATCAAGTCCGACGGGTATCCCACCTATAATTTTGCCAATGTGGTGGATGATCACACCATGAACATCACACATGTAGTGAGAGGAAACGAGTATCTTTCTTCCTCTCCCAAGTATCAGAGATTGTATGATGCATTTGGCTGGCAGAGTCCGGTGTATATCCATCTGCCGCTCATCACGGATGAGAATCACAAGAAGCTTTCCAAGAGAAGCGGACATTCTTCCTTCGAGGATCTGCTGGAGCAGGGCTTTGTGACGGAGGCTGTTGTGAATTATATTGCGCTTCTCGGCTGGAGCCCGGAGGATAACCGCGAGATCTTCACACTGGACGAGCTGATAAAAGAGTTTGATTATCATCGCATCAGCAAGTCCCCGGCGGTATTTGATATCGTGAAGCTGAGATGGATGAACGGCGAATATATCAAGGCAATGGACTTTGATGCGTTCTACGAGATGGCAGAGCCTTATCTGAAAGCTGTCTTGAAGAAGGATTTTGATCTGAAAAAGATTGCCAATATGGTGAAGACCCGGATCGAGGTATTCCCGGATATTGCAGAGCATGTGGACTTTTTTGAGGAATTGCCTCAGTACAGTGCAGAAATGTACACGCACAAGAAGATGAAGACCAACTCGGAGACTTCTTTGCAGGTGTTGAAGGATATGCTGCCGATCCTGGAGGCACAGGAGGATTACAGTAATGACGGGCTGTATCAGACTCTTGTGAAATATGTGGAGGAGAAAGGTGTCAAGAACGGCTATGTGATGTGGCCGATCCGGACAGCTGTCTCCGGGAAACAGATGACTCCGGCAGGCGCTACCGAGATCATGGAGGTGCTGGGCAAGGAGGAATCCCTGCGCCGCATCCGGAAAGGGATTGAACTGCTTGAACAATCTGTTTAAAGGATTGAATGATGCACAGCGTCAGGCTGTGATGCACGGAGAGGGACCGGCTTTGGTCATGGCCGGTCCCGGATCCGGCAAAACAACCGTCATTGTCAAACGAATTCTCTATCTGATCCAGATACAAAAGATTCCCCCTGAAAAAATTTTAGTCGTAACGTTTACCAAAGAGGCAGCGCTATCCATGCAGAGGCGATTTCAGGAACTGTGCAATGAGTTGGATCCCGAAGGCGGACCGGGTGTTGCTGCGGGTGTGAATTTCGGTACCTTTCATTCTGTTTTTTATCACATTCTGATCGATTCGCATTTCCCCGCAGCCCGGAAAATCCTCACTTCTATGCAAAAGCAGGAGATCATGCAGGGAATCCTGAAATCTTTGGCTTTGAGCCGGAAGGGGCATTATGAATGGGAAACGATCAGGGCACAGGCTACAGATCATCTGGCGGCAGTAGGCTTGTATAAGAACTGCTTTGATGCGGACAAAGCCAAGCGTCTATTGCCGGCTGAGCATCGCGAGATATTCAGGGATATACTTTCTGCCTATCAGAAGAAATGCAGGGAGGAAGGCGGTCTCGATTTTGATGATATGGTATATGAGTGCCGGGAATTGTTGATGCGGGATGAGATGACCCGGAACTACTGGAAGAAAAGATTTGCTCATATTCTGGTTGATGAGTTTCAGGATATCAATCCGATGCAATATGAAGTATTAAAGCTTCTGGGGTCTGAAACAGGGAATATCTTTGCTGTTGGTGATGAGGATCAGGCCATTTATGGTTTCAGAGGCTCCGACCCGGAGTGCGTAAAACGATTTGCTTCGGAATATCAGGCGAAACGGATCCTGCTGAATGCCAATTACCGAAGCACAGAGGAGATCGTTGCGCTTGCGGAAAAGGTGATCGCGGAGAATAAGAGTAGATTTATGCAAAATAAAGGGTCCTATGCGGCGGGAGAGAACGCTGACAGAAAGGATAGCATTCGCTTTGTGAGTTATGAGACCAAACAGGAGGAAATGCAGTACCTTGTAGAACAACTGAGATCATGGCCGGCAGACAGCAAAGAAACCTGTGCTGTGCTTTTTCGGACAAACAGTGCCATGCAGGGGCTTGCCCTGCAGCTTTCCCGGGAAGGGATTCCGTTTATTATGAAAGAAAAAACAGAAAATCCCTATGAACATTTTATCTGTAAAGACATCATGGCGTACCTGAAATTGGCTGCCGGCGAACCGAAACGGGAATTGTTCCTGCGGATCATGAATAAACCGCTTCGGTATATCAGCAGAGAGTGTACAGGGGAATCAAGCCGACTGGATCTGGCCGGGCTTACCGGTCAAAATCCAAACGCCGATCGTGAGATACAGAAGTTAAAACAACAGTTGGCGAGGATGCGGGGGATGCCCCCCGGGCTTGCGGTTTCTTATATCTGTAAGGTGATCGGCTATGAGACCTATTTAAGAGCAAACAAGGATGCCGGAACACATCTGGAGGAATGGCTGGAAAAATTGGATTTTTATAAGGCGGATGCCGGAAATTACCGGAGTGTTTCGGAATGGGAACAGGCGCAGGCAGCTTTTCAGACCGAGCTCGGCAAGCCGGATCATCGAAAGGCGGGAAAGGCGGACAAGGGGGACAGTAACATTTCTCTGCTGACGGTACATGCATCCAAGGGATTGGAGTTTGACCGGGTATATCTTCCGGATTGCAATGAAAAAAATTATCCACACGGTTCCATGCCGGATGCAGACACGGTGGAAGAGGAGAGGCGGATTTTTTATGTTGCGTTGACAAGGGCAAAAAAACACCTGGAACTTCTTTGTACAACAGGTTCCAAAGAACGTCCCAGGGTTGTTTCGCGATTTCTGAATCCGGTTATTCGTCAACTAATTCATCAAACTCGCTATTGTCCAAATATTCATCAAATGCATCGGTGACTTTTTCATATTCCTCGTCATCCTCGATGTAGATCAGTTCCGGTTCTTCGTTGGGATCATCCGGATTTTCCCTGTAACCGTAAAACCATACCTCACCGTCGTTGTTTTCACCTTGTTCATCCAGAGGAAGCAGAACGATATAATCCTTCTGTTCCACGGTGAGAATGGTGATCACGGCACAGTTAACCTTGGAACCGTCCTCCAGCTCCAGTTCGACAGTCATTTCCTCATCTTCATAACCGTTGTTTTCCGCCATGTGAGCTCCTTTCCGCAAGTTCGTTCAACCTTAACTCAGGGGCTGAACATTTAGCATTATTTTGATAATTTCATTATAATTGCTTGTGAAAATTTGTGCAATACGCTATAATAAAAAATATCTATTTGGCAGGTGGTGAGAAAAATGTTTTCAAACTGCATAAAACCGTATCCATTAGGAGCATATGTGGAAGACGGCGCGATCCGTTTTTCGTTTATCTCGAAAAAAAGTGATTGCGGTGTGTTGATATACGATAAGACAAGCGGAAAAAGATTATATAGACTGCCCTTTACGGAGAAGGAACGGGTCGGCAATATCCATTGCAAATGTTTTCGGGAACTTCCGGCAAGCCGGATTTCCTACCAGTTTTACGAGGAAAACCGCATTGTACCTGACCCGAATGCAAGAATGTTCGATAAGAAACACCCCTACGGAAAGGAACGTAAGTTGCACGATCTCAAAGCGGTTATCCCGGAGACGGAATTTGACTGGCAGAATGATGTCAGACCCCGGATCCCTTATGAGGATTGTGTCTGTTATTGCGCGCATGTAAGGGGTTTCACGCAGCATCCTTCCTCCCTGGTTGAGCACCGCGGGACGTTCGCCGGTCTGACGGAAAAACTGGATTACCTGCAGCAGACAGGGATCACAACGGTAGAACTGCAGCCGGTTTATGAATTTACGGAGATTCCAACGGAAGAGGAGCGACGGGCACAATTGGGCATGTATGATGCGGCTCATATGCCGAGTTCGGCCGATCTGGACAAGCTGGTTCCGAAAAAGGTGAATTATTGGGGGTATAAACAAGGCTTTTATTATGCGCCCAAAGCCTCCTATGCGGCAGGAGACGATGCCTGCAGGGAGTTTAAGGAAATGGTACATGCGTTTCACGAGAAAGGCATGGAGATCGTGATGCAGATGTATTTTCCCAAGGGCTTTACGGCGATGGAGATCATCTATGTTCTGCGCTATTGGGTGCTGGAGTACAGAGTGGACGGATTTCACCTTATGGGCGAGGATATCCCAGCGGATATGATCGCGGCGGAACCGATGTTAGCCGGGACGAAGCTCTGGTATTATCATTTTGATACAGACCGGTTGTATGAGCGGGATGAGATGCCGGAGTACCGCAATCTGGCGGCATACAGTGATGAATATATTTATCCGATGCGCAAATACTTAAAGGGCGACGAGAATATGCTCGAGACTGTTCTTACCCAAATGCGCAGGATTCCGCAGAAAATGGGCAGGATCCATTATCTGAGCAATTATTTCGGGCTTACGCTCAAGGATATGGTAAGCTATGAGCGCAAACATAATGAGGCAAACGGTGAGGACAACCGGGACGGAAATGATTATAACTGCAGCTGGAATTGCGGGGAAGAAGGTCCCAGCAAACGCAAAAAGGTGCAGGCTCTCAGGGCGAAACAGATCCGCAATGCCATGACTATGCTGATGTTGTCCCAGTCGACTCCTTTGATCTTTATGGGAGATGAATTTGGAAATTCCCAACGGGGCAATAATAATCCGTATTGTCAGGATAACCGTGTTGCCTGGCTGGATTGGAATGATCTGCAGAAAAATGATGCAATCTATGCTTTTTGGCAGCAAATGGTGAAGCTGCGCAGGGAGCACGCTGTGTTGAGACCCGCACAGGAAAACCGGATCATGGACTATCTGTCCTGCGGCTATCCGGATCTGTCTTACCACGGGGAGAATGCCTGGCGCCCGCGTATCGAGAGTTATAACCGGCATATCGGAATCCTGTATTGCGGGAAATATGCCAGAAATGCCAAAGGAGAAGAGGATGTTTTCCTTTATTGTGCAATGAATATGTATTGGGAGAAGCGAAGTCTGGCTTTGCCTAAGCTTCCGTCAGGAATGGAGTGGAAGCTCCTGCTATCGACCGAACAGGAGACCGGGCATCCCGGGGATGCTGCGAGAATGTCTGAAAATCCTAATGCGATAAAGGATGAGGAAGATATCAAGGATAGCAAGATACAGGTTCCGCCTCGCAGCTGTATGCTTTATGCGGGAGTTCCGATCGCCGGAGGAAAAAAGAAGAGAAACAGAAAAAAACCGGAGGCTGCGATGCAAAATGCATAAATTACATGCTGCATGGAAGCATTTTAAGACAATCACATATCATAAGTATCTGGTTGCGCAGGGCTGTTTTCGGGTCGGTCTGTACAGACAGGGAATCCTGCATGATCTTTCCAAGTACAGTCCGGCGGAATTTATGGTTGGCGTGAACTACTATCAGGGAAATCGCAGCCCGAATGATGCGGAACGTGAGGCGATCGGTTATTCCTCCGCCTGGCTGCACCATAAGGGCAGAAACAAGCATCATTATGAATACTGGCTGGATTATCATAAAAATGCCAGACCCGGCGAAATGGTCCCGGTTCCCATGCCAGATCGCTATATAGCGGAGATGATCATGGATCGCATTGCCGCGTGCAAGGTGTATAAAGGAAAGGATTATACCGACCGGGATGCCTATGCATACTACCTTAAAGGGAAAAATCATCATGCCATGCATGAATATACGGCACATGTTTTGGAGAAATATCTGAAAATGCTGGCCGAGTACGGGGAAGACCGCACCTTTCGGTGCATCCGGCGGAATCTGGTGCACAAGAGATCCGGACATTGGCTGGAGAAACAGCTGAAATGTCTGTTCCGGTAAAAAGACAGGCAACAACACAAAGCGACGCGAATATCATACAGTAAAATATTCCATATGGGTAAACAGATGAATTGTTGGATGATCTTGTTGCTGCTTTTGTGTTGTAATTGCGGTTGCGGTAACAATTGCGGGAACAATTGTGGAAACAATTGTAATTCACGGGCGGATGCCTGTGACTGCGATTGCGACGGAAGACCAAACAGGGGAAGAAGAGGGGATTTTTGTCCCGGTTCACAGGCAGATGCCTCTTGCGGCATGCCTCCCCTTAGAACAGATTTTGCATACAATTATGAAGAAAAATGCGATTGCAAGGATTGAAACAAAATTGACTG
>CADBNO010000248.1 GCA_902796105.1 uncultured Lachnospiraceae bacterium
CTGTCCATATTGCCGGCAGAAACCAGAAAGGCGAGTCTGGGGCGTCCCAAAACAGCTATGCTTCCTTCGTCGCGCCAGTCCGGCTGGGCGATGATCCCTACGCTGTATCCGTGGGATTCCAGCACCCTGGCAATGATCGCATGCCCGAAAGAGGGATGATCCACATAGGCATCCCCTGTCACATAAACAAAATCCAGTTGTTCGATCCCACGTGCCGCCAGATCCTCGGCACTAATGGGCAAAAAACCTGTATTATCCATAGTATTTAACCGTACTTATAATTCATGTCAGATTATCGTGCACCTATTTGCTCTTGTTACATCTTGTGTATATCAGCTGACGCACAGGTCAACTGCTGTATTTCCTCCCGGGTCAATTCTCTACATGCACCGGTGGACAGTGAAGGATCCAGCTTAAGAGGTCCGAAGGCTATCCGTTTTAAGGCAACTACCTCGTTATCAACAGCCTGCAGCATGCGCTTGACCTGATGAAAACGTCCTTCATGAATGGTCAGCAATATGGTTGTATCATCCCGTACGGCAACCGTGGCCGGCAAAGTAAGCCGATTCCGCTGAGGTTCCTTCTCGGATACCGGCGCTGAGGCGGAGATATCTATGCCCTGCTCGAGTTTTTCTATATCTCCAGGGCTTAAGCGGTGGGCAATCTTTACCAGATAGGTCTTGTCCACATGCTTTTTGGGGGATAACAGGGCATGAACCAGTTCCCCATTATCCGTAAGCAGGAGCAGTCCCTCGGTATCTTTATCAAGTCGCCCCGCGGGAGAAATAGTTCTTTTTTGCTCCGAAAGAGGCAAAACGGGTTTCAGCAGATCCAGAACAGTCTGTTCCCTTGCGTCTGTGGTTGCGCAGACCACACCGCCCGGTTTGTTCATCATATAGTAAACATAGGGACGGTAGGTTAAGCGGACTCCCTGACAGAGGATCTCGTCCTGAAATTCATTGATCTTCAGATCTGCCGAAAGGGCTGTTTTGCCGTTGATCGTGACCTGTTTCCGGCGGATCAGTTCTTTCACACTGCTCCGGCTCCCCATATTCATTTCGCATAAAAATCGGTCAAGGCGCATGATTTTCCCTACCTGTCTCATATAATGTGCTAAAACAAAGGCTTAAATCCCTGCGAAGATGAAAAAAACGCTCACCATAGGTATTTTTCTGTTTCTTATGTTCTGTATTTTGACAAACTCGGCGCAGAGCCTTAAGTTTGCGGCAAACGGACTGCAGCTATGGCTGGACAAAATGGTTCCGGCTCTCCTGCCGTTTATGATACTCTCCGGAACGTTGATCCGCACCGGATTAACGGAAGGCTTTACGACCCTTGTCTATCCGGTGGTCAAGCCGGTCTTCCGCGTCAGACCGAATGTCTGCTATGTCATGCTCATGGGGTTTATGTGCGGCTTCCCTATGGGTGCCAAGTGTGTCGGCGACATGTATCTGCATGGAAAGCTGACAAAACGGGAGGCGGAGTATCTTCTGGCCTTTTGCAATAACATCGGACCGGTTTATTTTGTAAGCTTTGTGCTTCCCCTGATCGGCTGTAGTTCCCCGGCATATTATTTGTTCGGCATGTATGGCTTGCCCTTGCTGTATGGCCTGGTGCTGAGGTACACTGTTTATGCGGATTTAAGTGCTCCACCGGACTTAAGTGATCACGCAAAAACAAATTTCCGCCAAAGTAAACAGAAGAAAACAGATCCGATTGCCAATGAGCAAGCTTCACCGGTTCAACCCTTGCTGCCTGCCCTGGATGAATCGATCCGGGGATCCGTCCAAAGTATGTTGATGCTTGGCGGCTACATGATCCTGTTTGATCTGCTCATGCTGATTCCCTATCTGTATTGGCGCTCCGCTTATCCGTATCTTGCTCCCTTTTTGGAGATTACCGGCGGATTAGCCGTGCTTGGAGCAGATATGCCGATATATTCGCTGGTACTGCTCCCGTTCGGCGGCTTGTCCTGTCTGGCACAGACATACAGCTGTATCAAGGACACCGGGCTCTCTCTTGCGGATCATGTATGCCATAAGGCGGTGCTTACGGCAGGTACGGTCTGTTATTATCTTCTTCTGCGTCTTTTGCGTCTCCTGTAATTGACAATCTGTGTCGTAAGAATGATCAGAAACAAAAGGAATACGATCGCAAGACAAAGTTTGAGAAATACGACCAGATTATCCGCGGCAGGCTGTTCGATGACTTCGGA
>CADBNO010000249.1 GCA_902796105.1 uncultured Lachnospiraceae bacterium
CTATTCAGCGTCATATCATAATTGACAGGATTCGTCCAATAGTTGCCGTGCGTATAATAGGCATAATAATCCGCCCTGTACTTATCCGTCTGGCTGATTGTTGCGTGGGCAACCTCCTCCGTCACACCCATATGCTCCATGGTCCTCTGCACACAGAATGCTCTTGGCGCCTCAATGTAGATGCTGACTACATTCTGCCTGTCCCTGAGCACATAGTCGGCACATTTTCCTACGATCACACAGGACTCCTGATCCGCAAGATTCCTGATAATTTCACTCTGATATTCAAACAGCTTATCATCAGACACAAATTTCTCGTTTCTTGCGATATAATTCCTCGATCTTGGCAGTCCCTTCAAAAAACTGGAAAATCCACCGTTTGTCCTGACCTTCTCATTTACTTCCTGAAAAAGTTTTTCATCCAGTCCGCTTAACTGGCTTGCAAGTGTCAGGATACGATTCTCGTAACAGTGAATTCCCAGATCTTTCGCCAATAGAGATGCAATCTCCTTCCCTCCTGTTCCGAATCCCCGGGCAAATGTCACAACAAATTTCTCCATAGAAAACTCCTCCTTCGATCTCGTTATGATCTTTCACAATCCTTATCCGGCAAGATACCGACTCAGGAACTCCCTGGTGCGTGGATTCTTCGGGTTGCTGAATAATTCCGCCGGAGGCGCATCCTCTGCCACATACCCTCTGTCCATAAAAATAGTTCTGGTAGACACATCCCTCGCAAATGCCATTTCATGTGTCACAATGATCATTGTTAGTCCTGTAGTCGCCAATTGTTTCATGACATTCAACACTTCTCCCACCATTTCCGGATCCAGTGCCGAAGTAGGCTCATCAAACAAAAGTACCTCAGGGTTCATACAGAGCGATCTGGCAATGGCAACCCGCTGTTTTTGCCCGCCGGATAATTGGGATGGCTTTGCGTGAATGTAGGGTGCCATCCCTACCTCCTTTAGGTGGGTGATCGCTCGATCAAAGGCTTCCTCCTTGGAAACATGCAGCACTTTTCGCGTGCAGATCATGCAATTCTGTAAAACCGTCATATTGTTAAACAGATTAAAGGATTGAAAAACCATACCTACCTTCGCTCGATATTCATTAACCTCCCGCTGGACATCCCGGATCTCCTTCCCGTGATACAGGATCTTTCCGGAGGTCTGACTCTCTAGCTTATTGATGCAGCGCAAAAGGGTCGATTTTCCGGAACCGGAGGAACCCACGATACAGATGATCTCTCCCGGCCTGACCTCAATGTCAATTTTCCGCAGCACCTCATGATTCCCAAAAGACTTGCTCAGATCCTGTACGCATATGACCGCATCTTTCATAATATGCCTCCTCCTGATGATCACTGATTGTCCATATATTCCACTGCAAGTGCGTAATCATCTTTTCCTTTCATTCGCCTCTCCAAAAAGATAAATACCTTATTGAAGAAAAAGCATAGTACAAAATAAATGACCGCTATAACCATATAGCTTTCAAAATATTTGTAATAATTTCCACCCACCGTCTTGGCTGCCATAAACAGTTCCTGCACAGCAATCACATTCAATACAGATGTCATTTTCAGATTCGTGAGGAATGTGTTGGCCATTTCCGGAATGATATTACGGAAAGCCTGCGGAAGCACAATATAAAGCATTGTCTTCATGGGGGACATGCCCATGGCCCAGGCACCTTCCCGCTGTCCCATATCAATGGATCCAATACCGCCCCTCACTGTTTCCGCCATATATGCACCGGTATTCAGCACCGTCACTAAAATCCCTGCCACAACCGATGTCATATTTACTCCCATCTGTCTGATACCATAATAAATGATCATCGCCTGTACGATCATTGGCGTATCCCTGAATATCTCTACATAGACTGCCGCTATCAGTTTTAAGAGCCGGATCAAAACCCGTTTCACAAAGAAGTCACCCTGATTGATCCTCAGATCTTGAATGATCCCGATCAGATATCCCAAAACAAATCCCAGAAGGGTTCCCAGCACAGCAATGTATAAAGTGAGCCAAGTACCCTCCAGGAACATGCTCAGATATTTCTTCGTTAAAAAGATCATCCACTCAAAGGAATTGCCAGGATCTGTGATTTCCCAAAAGTTATATCCCATACCCTATCCCATCCTTTTGCCTATTGTCTGCAGATTGTGCTGCGTTCACTCTTTACTCATAAGATCAGTTTGCTGCCGGCTGCTGTTCAATCGCTTTATTCATCAGCTCATCCATGGCCGCTTTATCATTCCAGCCGATTGCTGTCATTGCCGCCTGAATTTTATCCCGCAGCTCTGTATCGTTCTTTCTGGTAGCAATGCATACATTTACCATCTCTTCATCACCGCTAAAGGTATCATTCGCATCCAATGTGATGATCATAAGATCCTTGTTTGTCAAAAGTGCTGACTGTGCAGTAGGAAGATCAACGATACAGATATCCGCGACTCCGTTTGATACCGCCATAAAGCATTCGGACGTCGTTTCGTAATTACTGCCAGTCTGTGCTCCTTCAATCTGATCCAACAACGGAATCCAACCGGTACCTAACTGCGTTGTCACCTTACAGCCGGTTCCTGCCAAATCAGATAATCCCTTCACATTTGCATATGCGCCATCTTTCTTTACAACAATGCAGTTATCTCTGTAATAATAAGGCTCGGTAAAAGCATAAGCCATTTCTCTCTCTGCAGTACGTCCCATACCTGCAATAATACAGTCATAATCCCCGGCATCCATGGATATACCGATAGATGACCACTCAACCTTATGGATCTCCAGATCCATCCCCATTTCGTCGGCAAGCATCTGGGCAACCGCTACATCGTAACCGTAAGCATAGTAAGAAGAATCATAAATGGGTACTGCCACACTCCCATCCGGTGTGCTCGGTGAATCCTGCGTCCAGTTGAACGGTGCATAGGCGCACTCCATGCCAACGCGTAAAACTTCCTTCTCTTCACTTCTCTTTTCCACTACACTACTTTCCTGCACAGTGACAGAACTGCTTGACGCACTGCTTGGGACTGCAGATGAGTTTGACGCACCTGCGCCGCAACCACTCATCATTGTCATTGCCATTGCTCCCGTAATGACTGCCATAAACAAATTTCTTTTTTTCATAATCTCCTCCTTCTGTCATATAATCATGACACTCCGTTTAATAGCAAAAGCGCTGGCCGAAACTTGCGTTTCCCCAGCGCCTTTGCTTAATCTGAATTTTAAGCAATTTTATTTTTGTTTACAACGTATAATTTGCACAGTCTTAACTAACAATCTGCACAATCTGCCTATAAAAACATCCATTGCTTAACCAAAATGCAATTTATCAGATCCAAATATTCCATATAATCCGTCAGCTCCATTTCCAATAACTCTTCAATCTTTTTCAATCGATACATAAGGGAATTTCGGTGAATGAATAGTGCTTCTGCCGTCTTTACGGTATTAAACCCATTCATATAATATGCCAAAAGGGTTTCCTTAAGAAAAGTTCCATTTGCATGATCATACTCCTCCAGCTTTTCCAATTTATTATTACAGTACTCCAGTATTTCTCCCTGGTTATCACTATGGAACATATATTTATAAATTCCCATCGTGCTGGCGCTTAAAACCTTTTTGTGTGATGGATTAGGCAGCTGATCCATTTTGGGAATAAGATTCTTTGCCTCCTGATAGCTTTGACCAAATTCACTGGGATCCGTATAGGCTGCCCCTAAGATACATGTGCTTTGAATCACATCTTTAAACTTTGGATTTTCATCCAACCTGCGCAACATGATTTCCAGTTCTTTCTCAATCTCTTTTCCTTTTCTGGCCTCAAATAAAAGGACAAACTTATTTAGAAATCGCATAAACATAGGTCGTCCTTCCATCTTAATCACTTCCTGATTCAAACAGTTGGCATAATATTCATAAATATGTTCATCCTGCTCCATATTTACACCATATTTTCGGTCAACAGCAATGATTCCTACCCTGTATGGCTTATTGAAATCAAGCCCAAATTGCCTTGAAATCTTCTCCACATACCGATCATTCACATTGTACCCAAAAAGAAGATTATATAAATAATCCCCTGTCCGCTTATTTAATATGTCGGATTCAATGATCA
>CADBNO010000250.1 GCA_902796105.1 uncultured Lachnospiraceae bacterium
ACGCGCATAAAGACGGCCGGAAACAGGAAAATGCAAAATGAATGAAGAAATGGCGTCTGCAAGGGAATGTCACACATAAAATAACTGATGATATTTTATCCTTGCAAATAATACAAACAAGGAGGACAGGACATGACAAGACAAAAAATCGGCTTTATCGGACTGGGGAATATGGCGACGGCTATGATCGGAGGTATGTTGAAAAAACAGATGGTCCGGCCTGAGCACATCATCGGCAAGGCAAGGACGCAGGGAACGGAGGAAATGGTACAGAACCGTTACGGGATAGAGATCGCTGAGAGCAATGCAGCGGTAGCGGCGGCGTCAGACGTGTTGTTTCTTGCGGTGAAACCGGTCTTTTTGGATGGGGTGATCGCTGAGATCCGGGATGCGCTCCGCCCCGGAACACTGATCGTCAGTATTGCTGCCGGCAGATCGCTGGATTATCTGCGCCAGGCGATAGACAGACCGGATTGTGCGCTGGTGCGCTGCATGCCGAATACACCGGCTCTTGTTTTGGAAGGCTGTACGGGAGTGTGCGCCGATGAAAATGTTTCGGCGGAGGACCTGGAATTTGTATTAAAGCTCTTGACGGCGTTCGGAACGGCTCATGTGGTACCGGAGAGGCTTATGGATGTAGTCACAGGAGTATCCGGAAGCTCACCTGCCTACGTATTTCTCTTTATTGAAGCAATGGCAGATGAGGCTGTAGCGGAAGGCATGCCCAGGAAGCAGGCGTATGAATTTGCGGCGCAGGCAGTGCTGGGAAGTGCGAAACTGGTATTGGAGACCGGCAGACATCCCGGCGAACTGAAAGATATGGTATGCTCTCCCGGTGGTACCACCATCCAGGCGGTGAAGGTTTTGGAGGAGAAAGGCATGCGCGCAGCGGTAATGGATGCCATGGAGGCATGTATCCGAAAATCCCGTGACATGTAAAATGTTAAATTTTATGTAAAAATTTATGAAAAAATTTGTAACAAGATATGGCATGGTCAAAACATTTTTTTATCAAAAATAACACAATATGTAGTCAAAAAGGCGTAAAATGGCTGCTTTAGCCGGATGGATTGTACAAAAAAAGAAACAATTTGCGTCTTGACAAATAAAAATGCTTCTGCTAGTATTCTAACAAATCTTAACAAATTTAACAATTTTGTAACATTTTGTAACAAATGTTATTATAACACATGTTATCAAAACAGAACATCTGTTAAAAAGTGTTGGAGGGAATTAGAAATGGTAAGAAGCAGAAAGCTCTGTCGCGCGCTCGCCGGTGTACTGATCGGCTCGACTTTTCTGATGGGTGCGGACATGACGGCAGAAGCGAAGACCGTGGGAAAAAGTTATCTGGAGGAAGTGAACGGCGGGGTGGCGACGGTTTTGGCGTCCACAGCTGTTGTTTATACAGGTGAAAGCGTTTTCAAAGCGGAGACGGAAGAGGTTGAAGAAGAGGAAGGCCTGTTAGACAAAGATAGTTCCGAGATCGTTATGTCCAATGTAAAAGGTGCTGTAAATGTCAGAAGCGAAGCCTCAGAGAATTCCGAAAAAATCGGAAAACTCTACAAGGATTGCGGCGGCACGATCATAGAGCGCAAGGATGGTTGGACCAGGATCCGGACCGGAAACCTTGAAGGATGGGTCAAAGACGAGTTCCTTTATTTTGGAGAAGAAGCAAGGGCGATCGCAATGGCCGTGGGTCGTACGATCGCGACGGTGAACACAGAGACTCTGCGTGTGCGCAAGGAGCCCGATGGAGAAGCTGAGGTGTACGGCCTTCTTCCCAAGGGAGAGGTTGTCGATGTGGTCGGCGACAAAGAGGAAGAGTGGATCTGCATCGATTATGAAGGAAGAGACGCCTATGTTTCGGCGGAATTTGTAGATCTGGATTTTCAGATCGACACCGGAGAGACAATGGAGGAGATCAATGCCCGTGCCAAAAAGGTGCAGGAAGAGCAGGCAAAGCGCAATGTGAACTATGGGGAATACACGACAGATGCGGATACAACCCTGCTGCTGGCTGCTTTGATCTATTGCGAAGCGGGCGGAGAGAGTTATGAAGGTCAGGTTGCTGTCGGTGCGGTGGTTATGAACCGTGTGAGAAGCAGTGCTTACCCTGATACGATCCATGATGTGATCTATGCATCGGGGCAGTTTACGCCGGCGATGAACGGCAAGGTTGATGCCAGATATGCATCGGGCAAGATTTCCGACAGCTGCAAGCAGGCTGCCGAGGAAGCGCTTGCAGGGGTTTCCAATGTTGGCGACTGCACACATTTCAGACGCAATGACGGCAGAAACGGCATTGTGATCGGAAACCATGTCTTCTATTAAGAACTAAGAACACTAAACTAAGAACACTAAAATTAAAAAACAGATTAATTACAAACGGAAAAATTTTGGCAGGGCAACAGAAAGAATGTTGCCCTGTTTGTCATTTTGTAGTAAACTAGATGTATCTTTAAAAATTTCAGGCAAAATTAAAGAGGAAAGGAGAACTATTTTATGAGCGAAATGATGGTGGTCTGGCTTGTTGTACTGGTCCTGTCCATTGTGATCGAGATCATCAGCCTCGGTCTGACCAGTATCTGGTTTGCCGGAGGCGCGATCGTCGCACTGATCACGGCAGCATTATCATTGCCGATGTGGTTGCAGGTGTTTGTCTTTTTGCTGGTGTCTGTTGTACTGATGGTGTTTACTCGTCCTATCGCTGTAAAATATTTTAATAAAGACCGCGTGCGGACCAATGTAGAGAGTCTGATCGGGCGACAGGCGATCGTGATCAGTGAGATCAGTAATCGACAGGGCATAGGTCAGGTTACAGTGGGCGGACAGGAATGGACGGCACGCACGGAAGACGAAGAGATCGATCTGCCTGTGGGAGCTGTGGTAGAGATCATTGCTGTCGACGGCGTCAAACTGATCGTGAGGGAAGATCCGCAGACGAAGCAGGCTTAAGACCGACTGCAAAGCAAACCCAAACGGGCAGCAAAAGCAGTTCCCAAACCAAAACAAAACAAACCCAAACGAAATAAGATCAACTCAAACCAATTTAAAACAAAACAAGGCATGGCGAACCATGCAGAAAGAGGTGTATTATGCCGGTTATCATTATTCTTTTAGTTGTCATTATCTGGGCATTTTTCAATTGTATCAAGATCGTTCCGCAGGCGCAGGCCTGGGTGGTAGAGCGACTTGGCGCTTACCAGGGAACCTGGTCGGTAGGGTTTCATCTGAAGATGCCTTTTCTGGATAAGGTAGCGCGCAAGGTGAACCTGAAGGAGCAGGTAGCGGATTTCCCGCCCCAGCCCGTGATCACCAAGGATAACGCTTCCGTGCGCATTGACACAGTTGTGTTCTACCAGATCACTGATCCCAAGCTGTTCACTTACGGCGTGGAGAATCCTATGATGGCTATCGAGAACCTGACAGCGACCACACTGCGTAACATCATTGGTGATCTGGAGCTGGATCAGACCTTGACCTCCCGTGAGATCATTAACACCAAGATGCGCGCGGCTCTGGATATCGCGACAGATCCCTGGGGTATCAAGGTAAACCGTGTGGAGCTGAAGAATATCATTCCTCCCGCTGAGATCCAGAACGCCATGGAGAAACAGATGAAGGCAGAGCGTGAGCGTCGTGAGGCCGTAACCCGTGCGGAAGGTGAGAAGAAAGCCCGCATTCTGGAGGCAGAAGGTGAAAAGGAATCTGCGATCCTGCGTGCAGAGGCGGAGAAGCAGTCCGCGATCCTGCGTGCAGAGGCACAGAAGGAAAAGATGATCAAAGAGGCGGAAGGTGAAGCGGAAGCCATCCTGAAAGTGCAGCAGGCGCATGCAGACGGTCTGAAGATGTTAAAAGAGGCAAACGCAGACGAGGCTGTTTTGAAGTTAAAGAGCCTGGAGGCTTTTGAAAAAGTGGCTGACGGCAAGGCAAATACCATTTTGCTGCCGGCGGAGCTGCAGGGGATCGCCAGCATCGGCGCGGCGCTTAAGGCTGTGGCAGACAAGACAGAATGATTACAGGATCGCTTAAAAATGATAGGAGAGTAAGGAGACAGATATGGGCAACATCAGTTTGAAAGGACGGGATTTCCTGAAATTATTGGATTTTACGCCGGAGGAGATCCTGTATCTGCTGGATCTGGCAGCAGAACTGAAAGACAAAAAGAAAAAGGGAATACCGGTGGATACGCTGCGGGGCAAAAATATTGCCCTGATCTTTGAGAAGACCAGCACCCGGACAAGGTGCTCCTTTGAGGTAGCTGCGCATGATCTTGGCATGGGATGTACTTATCTGGATCCCAGCGGATCGCAGATCGGCAAGAAAGAGAGCATTGCGGACACCGCGCGTGTGCTTGCCGGCATGTTCGAGGGTATTGAATACCGCGGCTACGGACAGGAGATTGTCGAGGAACTGGCGAAGTATTCCAAGGTACCGGTATGGAACGGATTGACCAATGAGTTCCACCCGACACAGATGTTGGCGGATCTTCTTACGATCAGGGAACATTTCGGATACCTGAAGGGGATCAGGCTGACCTATATGGGGGATGCCCGTTACAATATGGGCAATTCCTGGATGGTAGCCTGCGCAAAAATGGGGATGCATTTCACCGCCTGCACCACACCGAAATATTTCCCGGATGAAAAACTGGTGGAAGAGTGCCGCAAGATCGCTGCACAAAACGGTGGCAGCATCACGCTGACAGACAATGTGGAGCAGGGAACAAAGGGCGCTGATGTGATCTACACCGAGGTGTGGGTGTCCATGGGCGAACCCGACGAAGTGTGGGAAGAGCGCATCCGTGAGCTCTCGCCTTACCAGGTCAACCGTGCCGTGATGGACAATGCGGGCGAAAAGGCCATCTTCATGCACTGTCTGCCGGCATTCCATGACCTGAAGACCACGATCGGGGCGAAGATCTCCGAACGCTTCGGCATTGATGAAATGGAAGTGACAGACGAGGTGTTTGAGTCTGCGCAATCCGTGGTATTTGATGAGGCGGAAAACCGTATGCACACGATCAAGGCGATCATGGCGGCGACCTTATAACGATGATTCAGAACGATCATGATGAAGACAAAAATATTAACTTTATTACGGGAACAAAAAGATTATGTGTCGGGGCAGCAGCTGTGCGAACAGTTTGGCGTGTCCCGCACTGCCGTTTGGAAGGCGATCGGCCAGCTGCGCAAGGAAGGCTATGACATTGAAGCGATTTCCAATAAAGGATACCGTTTGCGGGAAGCGACCGATGCGGAAATCTACAGCAAAAGCGAGATAGCCAGCCGGATACAGACCAAATGGGCGGGACAAAAAGTGTACTTTTACGACGAGATTGGATCCACCAACCTGGAGGCAAAGCGATTGGCGGAGGCCGGCGCGCCGCATGGCACGTTAGTGGTCGCAGACATGCAGACCGCAGGCCGGGGGCGCAGGGGGAGAAGCTGGATCAGCCCTGCCGGAACCAATATTTACTTCACCATCCTGTTGAAACCGGAGTTCGCGCCGGATCAGGCATCCATGCTGACTTTGGTGATCGCACACGCCATCACGAAAGTATTCCGCGATACACTTGGCCTGACAGCAGGGATCAAATGGCCCAATGACGTAGTCATTGACGGGCGCAAAACCTGTGGTATCCTGACGGAGATGAGTCTTGAGCAAAACGATATCCAGTATGTGGTCATCGGTGTGGGCATCAATGTGAGAAAACAGGAATTCGCGCCAGAGATCGCAGAGCGCGCCATTGCGCTGGATGAGGTCAGCGCCCGGCCGGTGGATCGCAGCAGGCTGCTGGCGGACGTGATGAGCCGTTTCGAGAAGGATTACGAGACATTTCTGCGCACCTGTTCCATGGCATCGCTGCAGGACAGTTACAACGGGATGCTGGTGAACCTGGACCGGGAAGTCTGCGTGCTTGACCCGGCGGGAGAATACCGGGGGATTGCCCGGGGCATCAATGAGAGAGGCGAGCTTATCGTCGAACTTAAGGACAAAAGCCTGCGGAACGTATACGCCGGCGAGGTGTCCGTGCGCGGGGTCTACGGCTACGTCTGAACAGATCAGGAGGGAGTTATGAACGATAACCGGGTTGTGCTCTGCGGAGCAAATGCCTATGAGAAAAAATATTATTTCAACGAACAGTTTGCCAGGATCCCTGAGTCCATCAAGGAGGAGCTGCACATTATCTGCGTGCTGTTCACGGAAGAAGTGGGCGGGATCTTTACCATCGTTTTCGAGGAGGACGGCACGGTCTCCATGGAGACTGACGCGGAAGAGGATGACATTTACTATGACGAGATCTCCAGCGGACTGCTTGTGGGTGAGATCCGCCGCAAGCGACAGGAACTGTTCGAATCATTAAATCTGTATTATCGGGTTTTTATTTTGAAAGAAGATGTGACAGCATTGCTGGATGAGGCCTAAGCCTCTCAGGGAAGCGGGGTAAAACTATGATTCTGGTAATAGACGTGGGCAATACCCATATGACCTTCGGCGTTTTTGACGGAGACATATTGAAGACAACCTTCCGACTGACGACCAAAACGCCGCGTACATCGGATGAATATGGACTGATCATCAGTGAACTTCTGGACAAAAACGGTATCCGACCGAAAAACCTTCAAGGGTCGATCATCGCCAGTGTAGTTCCGAAGGTGATGCATGCTTTGCAGAGTGCGGTGCAGCGCTATACAGATACCAGACCGCTCATCGTGGGACCCGGCGTGAAAACCGGGATACGCATCACCACAGACGATCCGCGCACCGTCGGATCGGATCGCATTGTGGACGCAGTGGCAGGATACGGTAAGTACGGCGGGCCTGTGCTGGTCATTGATTTCAGTACGGCGACCACCTACGACCTGATCACGGAGGATGGCTGCTTCACGGCGGGGATCACGGCTCCCGGCATCCAGATCTGTGCGGAGGCTCTCTGGACCCAGACGGCCAAATTGCCCGATGTGGAGATCAGAATGCCCCGAAGCATACTGGCACAGGAAACGACCACCAGCATGCAGGCAGGCCTGATGTACGGACAGATCGGTCAGACCGAATACATCATCCAGAAAGTCCGCGAGGAGAGCGGTCTGCGCAACATGAAAGTGGTTGCCACCGGCGGGATGGGGCGTCTGATCGCTGAGAATACCCATGCGATCGACGTCTATGACGCAGTGCTGACTCTGGATGGTCTGCGCCTGATCTACGAGAAAAATACGGGGAGATAAGGATAAAAGGGAAAAATATGTCGGAACTTACGATCGGCGGAGTGACGCTCCCCAACAATATTATTTTGGCTCCCATGGCAGGTGTATCTGACCTGCCTTTTCGTCTGTTATGCCATGAATTGGGAGCCGGGCTGGTCTGTATGGAAATGGTCAGCGCCAAAGCAATCTATTACAACAACAAAAATACTGACAGCCTGATGGAGATCCATCCGGATGAGGGCGCGGCGTCGCTACAGCTCTTTGGCTCCGACCCGACGATTCTTTCTGAGATGGCGAAGCGGATCGAGGACAGACCGCATGCATTTCTGGATATCAATATGGGTTGCCCGGTGCCGAAAGTCGTGAATAATGGGGAAGGATCCGCACTGATGAAAAACCCGAAACTGGTGGAGGAGATCCTGACTGCGTTGGTAAAGGCCACGAAGAAACCGGTTACCGTCAAGATCCGCAAAGGCTTCGACGATGCGCATGTCAACGCGGTGGAGATCGCTAAGATCGCGGAAGGCTGCGGCGTGGCCGCTGTGGCGGTGCACGGACGCACCAGAGAGCAGTATTACAGCGGCAAAGCGGACTGGGACATCATCCGACAGGTGAAAGAGGCGGTTTCCATCCCGGTTCTGGGAAACGGAGATGTAGACAGTCCCGAAAAGGCAGAGCAGATGCTTCGCCAAACCGGATGCGACGGCGTGATGATCGGTCGCGCGGCCCAGGGGAATCCCTGGATCTTCCGGGAAGTGACCCAATACCTGCGCGAGGGTACGATCCCTGCCAGACCGACCAACACGGAGAAAAAAGAGTTGATCCTGCGCCATGCGGCGCTGCAGCTGAAATACAAGGGCGAATACATCGGTGTGCGGGAGATGCGCAAACACCTCTCCTGGTACACCTTTGGTCTGCCCGGTTCGGCAAAATTCCGCCAGCAGATCAATACCATGGAAACCATGGATCAGCTGGTGGAGAGCGTGGAGCGCATCTTTGTGTAGAACGGATGCATGACGGCAAAGGGATCATGTTATCGTAATTCACGCCCTGTGCGCATCCGTTATCATATTTTTCCCGGTTCAGCATATAATGCAGCATGGATACGATCATTTATGTGATACACAAAGAAATACAGAGCAATACGACGACGGATGCCCGGGCTAAAGGCTGCAAAAAGCCCGCCGGCGAAGGCTTCGTCCATAGTGATGCCCAAGTGGAGTCCGCCGGCGAAGACTCCGTCCATGTGGAGCGGTTTCCCGTGGACAAAGAGTTTCAGATCCTTCACCTGACAGTCTGCGAGACAAACCGCGCGCCGGGAAACCTGCTGCAGTGCCTGAAACCGGGAAACCTGCTGCAGTGCCTGAAGTCCCGAAATGTACTGCGAGACCTGACAGATTGTTTTCCGCGCCTGTGCGCCCGCAGACGTCGGACCAAACGGAGGCAGCTGACCGAACAGATACAGACACAGCTGGCCCCGCTTTTGGATGAATGGGGCACAAACGCCTGCATCTATGCGAAACGCCTGCAGACTCAAAGCGATAACGCTAAGCCGGACACCGATATGGGAGAGGCGGGAAGTGCCTGGCTGCCTGAGACGCTCAACGGGAAGATCCCTGAATTTCAGGGGTATCAGGAACTTTGTTGGATCAGGCGGATCCTTCCCTATGCCGGACAGGAGCATTTCCTGACACTGGGCACCACCGACTGTATCGGACAGGTATTTGCGGAGCTCGCCCCGCGGGCCAAAAGCCTCCTGTGGATCGTGCCCGACTACACCTATAAAGCCCAGGTGGACGACATCGCGGAAATGCTTTATGCCGAGTACGGATTGGTGGTGGACCTGCGCTTCCTTCCGGAAGGGGCTGTTTTTGCCCGGATCCGGATCGATGGGCGATACCTGACCAAACCCCTGAACGTCCTGGATTTTACCGGCGAAAAATACGTGCCCCCGCTAACTCTGGCGCCGGGCAGCATCTGGCTGGATATGGCATCTATGGAAGAGAAACAGCGACGGATCATGAGCCGCAGGATGGCGGCAGAGTATATTTCCCTGCGGACACTGGCGGAACACCCCGGACGATACAGCTTAGCACCGACTGTGAGGAACACCCCGGACGTTATGGCTTAAGATCTGTAATGCCGCACGTCCCCGGCAATATACTGTGAAAAAGGAGACTGCCGCCCATAGAAAAGTTTGGGGAAAACCGCCACAGTTCTTGACACTGTGCCGTAAAACCGATATAATCTGTAGTTGACTAAAATGAATTTCTGGCTTATGACACA
>CADBNO010000251.1 GCA_902796105.1 uncultured Lachnospiraceae bacterium
AGCAGGATCTTATCGTTAAATTCATTCTTTTCCTTCAGGATCTGATACCCAAACAATGCATGCTGCTTCATCAGATGAAACTCTTCATCCGTCAGCCTCCCGGGTTTATTTAACACCTCGTTGGGGATTTTGGACTTTCCCATATCGTGCAGCAATCCCGCGATCCCCACCTCCCGGATCGATTCTTCATCCAGACCGTGTTTCTTGCCGATGATCATCGCCATCGTTGCCACATCCACACTGTGCTTGAAGGTATATTCATCGCTGACTTTCAACGCGCTGATATCCACAGCAATGGCATCGTTCTCTGTCACTGCCTTCATCAGTTCACCGGCGATATTATTGGACGCTTCCGCAAAATTTGCATCCGCGGTATTACTGTACAAAAACTGGATCCCCTCACTGACCCGCTTTTTCACACTCTCTGTCAGCTGTACCCTCGCGCGATCCGGCACACGATTTTGTTCAATTGTATTCTGTACTGCCTGCGGAATAACGATCTCCGCTTCTTCCTCCGGATCATCCTCACCTTCGCGGATATAGATTTCCATGATACCATGTCGAAGCAAACCCTCTATCTGAAAATCATCCAGAAGCGAGCCCTTTTCTACCAGAGCTCTGCCGGTCTTATCCATGATCGTCTGATCGATTTTCATCCCCGCGCGAAGCTGTCTGGTCCGCACTGCTTTTCTCTTTACTGCCACCTTATTACCCCAAATTCACCAGCTGTACGCTACAGCCGATATTTTCCATTCCGTTATCCGCGCCGGCTACACGCATAGCCTCCGCTGTAATGCTGAGCCGCTGCCCTTTTGACACTGCCGAAAACCGGATCACATCCTTCTCCCGGATCCTGCCCTCCGGCGCCTGTATCAACAGCCCGATCGAACTCATATTGAGTACTGTAATGCCAAATGCTTCACTGATCTTTCCTTCAGACGGTCTGACGATCCGGTCAACCTCACCCTGTATATTGACACGGTAGCGCACCGCATGTCTGTCATTTCGGGATGTGCCTTCATACAAGGTGATCTGCGTTGCATCAGCCTCCCTGCCGCCTACCGTTCCCTGATTTTCAAACAGACCGGATCTGCTGAAGATCAGCGCACTGATCTTGGTCCCCTCATCCAGAAATATCCCTTCCGTAGCGATCCGAATACTATCCTTCGTCCCGTCGTAGGTCAGGATCATCGTATCCGCGATCGTCCTTCCGCTTTCCACGTCCCGAAGTATGATTCTGCAATTGTCCAAATTCTCATGCAACTCCATCTCTGCTCTCCGTCACATCCTGCTTATTTACCCGTCAGATCATACTCTGCCAAAACCCTGGCCAACAACCTGAAATAAGGAAAATGGGTACGATTCCACGACATCCTGCTTTTGATAAATTCCAGACTCAGGATTGCATCCACACCGTTTTTGTCCTGAAACCTCACATGCAAAAATGAAATGATCCCCTGCTCTTCCACCTTTCGGTACAATTCCGGATTTAAGGTTTCAAACCGTTTCACATTGTCTACCACGATGATCTGCGGTGACTCACACAGCTTTTCAAGATCCGGAGAATCCACATAATCTTTTGTCTCTTCAACCACCTCGGGGGACAATCGGTTTGCACCTGCCATGCCGACCAGCCGCCTGGGATGACCGGCATACAGCGTGACCCTCTGTATATTCAGATTCAATGCAATATCATCCAACAACTTATCCAGCGGATACTCCTGCCCCCGATAAACCGTATCCTGCATCGCACACACCAGCTCCGCCACCGACATATTGCCCCGGCTGTTCAGCGTATTGACCGACATCTTTTTATTTTTGATGTCCTCCATCGTGCCATGCTTCTCACGATTGTAAATGATATATCGATTCCGGCCTTTCTCTTTTGCCCGGTATAAAGCAAAATCCGCCAGGAAGAACAGATCTTCATAGTTGTCCGCATCCTTCGGATAACCGGCACAGCCTATAGATAATGTGATGGAGATGTCCTCGCCGTTCTCCGTCTTCACACAACTTGATGCCACGCTGTTTTTGATACTCCTCAGGCGTTCCCGCATATTCTCCATATCGTATGCGTTATAAAAAAGTGCCAGGAACTCATCGCCGCCGAACCTGCCCACAATCCCTTCGTCATGCACTTCGCTCCGAATGATATCTGCGACGTGCTTCAGCACTTCATCTCCCATCATATGACCGTATACATCGTTCACCTTTTTAAAATAGTCTATATCGATGATCGCCAGTGTCACATTTCGGATCTTCTTTATATCTATC
This sequence comes from uncultured Lachnospiraceae bacterium, assembly GCA_902796105.1. Taxonomy (GTDB): domain Bacteria; phylum Bacillota; class Clostridia; order Lachnospirales; family Lachnospiraceae; genus Acetatifactor. Next base: position 2,275 of record CADBNO010000251.1, read on the forward strand.
GTATTGATCGCAAATTCCGTGATCTCCGCCTTGGTAAGCACCCCTGTCAGATAGTCCTGTTCCAAAGCCTTCTTGGTCTCTGCAGATGCTGCAGATCTCTCGCTCCAAAAATGTATATATCCCGTAGCATAGAGATATTTCCCCTCGCTGTAATGTGACACCCCCTTGAAAAGTGTGAACGCCGTCTCCTTAAGCTCCAATATATCTCCGGCTATATTGACCCCAAAACGCTCCGCGCCGTTTTGGATCGCATCCTGAAGCTTCTGTACATCCGGCCTGCTTTTCTCGTCTGCCCTGGATCGCAGATTCTGTATAAACTCTTTGAATGAAACTGAACTGATATTTTGTTCAAACCGGTCTGCCGCATAGATCCGTATATATTCTGTCCCAGCATCATATTCAAAAAAGTAGTCTCCGTACAACCCGAGAATATCATTTTTTTTGCTGATCTGAAGCAAAATCTGTTCTTCCCACTCATTTATATGCTCCATCCGCACACAATGCAGCGCCGCCCTGTTCTCATCTATTTGCGTAAAAGAAGTAATACACCGGATCGGCGTTCCGTCTTTCTCAAGCAACGTAAGGATCTCATTTTTTCCTGCACGGATATAGTCCGGCAGTCTCTTTGCATCCTCCGGAACAAGCAGTCTGTCAAAAGTATCGTACAACCGCTCACCCATGAATGCATAAAAAGCTGTGTCGGCCGAAATAACATCATATGTGTTTGTCTTAATCTTCAGATCATATACGTTTTTATTCTCCATCCGCGCTACTCCTGTCAAATACGTATATCTATCAATATATTACTATACAGGCATATTTTTTGCAATAAAAAGATTGCGGTACTGTTGTTCCCTGGAGTTGAATTGCTCATAAAATTCTGATTTTTCATCGTAATCTGTAAAAAAGAACAGCTGCAGTAACCCCATATTGATCTGCTTCGTTTTGTCCTCATCAGCCGTCGGCAATAACTCCTCCAGCTCCTTCAGCAGGTAATGCCAACGGGTCACAAATTCCCGGTTGCGTTTCTGATCCGGCGTGTCGATCCATTTACTCACTTTTATTTTGGAATGTGCAGCCTTACACTCCCCTGTCTGCAAAAAATACTGAAAGGTACCGTTCTCATAGTACCGCCCCAGTGGAAAGATCCTGCAGATGCCCGGTCGATAGGGATGAATACTGCATCTGCCCTGTTCATTCAGAAAAGCACACGCCTCTCCCGGCCCTGCCATCTTCAGATTCGGCAGGATCACGCCGTCCACCACATGCAATTCTATCTCCCGCTCCAGGAAGCCGGCAAACGGTCTGTTCAGCCCCCGCGAAAGCCGGTACGCGTCATACGGATCCAGAATAATGGATTCTCCCATTCCACGACAGCAGTCACTGCAGCCTGCACATCCCCGGCAATCTGCTTTCACCATATCGTTTTCAGTATACAATTTTCCATCCGAAATTTCCGCCAGCGACACGTTTCGTTTCATTCTATCCTCCGTTTCACATAGTCCTGACACTTCACGTCCGGGCTTTCACGGCATCCGCCGCACAGACACGCAAGCGTGTTTGCATGGCTCATTGCCGGTAAAAAAGGGAGAGCTGACGCTCTCCCTCGATTATAACACTGTCACGTTCAAAAGACCATGCCGCCACGGCATTTTATTGATTTTTACTATTTTGCAGCCTTCATCGCCTTGATCTTCTCCGTCAGCTGAGGCACGATCTTGTTCAGATCGCCTACGATACCGTAGTCAGCCACATCAAAGATCGGAGCGTCCTCGTCCTTGTTGATCGCAATGATCAGATCAGACTCCTCCATACCTGCCACATGCTGGATGGCACCGGAGATACCGATCGCAAAGTAAAGCTGAGGTCTCACGGTCTTACCGGTCTGACCCACCTGCAGATCCTTGGGCTTCCAGCCGGAATCCACAACGGCACGGGAGCAGCTTACCTGACCGCCAAGCGCCTCTGCCAGATCCTCCAGGATCTTAAAGTTCTCCGCGGAGCCCACGCCACGTCCGCCGGATACCAGGATCTTGGCATCCATGATGTCTGCCACATCGGAAACTGCCTTCACCACTTCTTTGATGGTCACGTATTTGTTATTGGGCGTGAATCCGGGATTGTACTCCTCTACCACAGCCTTTGCCCCCTTAATGGGCTCGATCTTCTGCATAACGCCGGGGCGAACAGTTGCCATCTGCGGACGGTTGTCCGGGCAGGCGATGGTCGCGATGGTGTTGCCGCCGAATGCGGGACGGGTCATGAGCAACTGGTTATGCTTCTGCTCTGCCTCTTTTCCGGGGATCGCCACAAGCGGGAAATCACCGATATCCAGCTTAGTGCAGTCTGCGGTCAGACCGGTCGCCACTCTTGCGGAAACGGTGGGCCCCAGATCACGTCCGATAGCGGTAGCACCCACCAGCATGATATCGGGTTTGTATTTGTTTATCACAGAAGCCAGCGCGTGCGCATAAGGCTCTGTTCTGTATGTCTCAAGCTCAGGATCATCCACAACGATAACTCTGTCAGCACCGTACTCTGCCAGCTGATCCGCAAGATCCTTTACCTTGTATCCGATCAAAACCGCAGTCACCTGCTCCTTCAGATCCGCCGCAAGCTCTTTTGCCTTACCCAGAAGTTCAAAAGAGATACTGCTTAACTGGTTGTCAACCTGCTGAGCGAAGACATATACGCCTTTATATTCTTCTAAATTCATCTTTTCATCCTCATTTCTGCGCTGCTTTGATTTGTTTTAACCAATTGCGCTTGCCAAGTCTGGCCAGGCAACGCGCGGGCCAAACCTGCAGAGCCAAATATCTCTTTTGCTCTTTAGATAATATGCTTCTCGTCCAATTTAGCCGCAATGAAGCTCACCGCATCCTCAGGGGACTCCGGAACAACCTTCTCCCCGGCTCCCTTACGCACCTTATCGGATGCCTTGGCGATCTTGGTGGGTGAACCCTTCAAACCTAAGTTGGAGTCGTCCACATCCTTCAGATCCGCTCTGCCCCATGTGGTGATCTCTGCAGCGCAGGCGTCAAAGATTCCGCCGGGTGTCATATATCTGGGCTCGTTCAACTCGGAAAGCGCAGTGATCAGGCAGGGCATCTTCGCCTCCAACATATGATATCTGTCATCATACTGACGCTGTACCACAACCTTGTCTCCGTCAATCTTGATATCCTGTGCATAGGAGATCACAGGGATTCCCAAATGCTCTGCGATCTGCGGACCAACCTGTGCGGTATCTCCATCAATCGCCTGACGTCCGGTGATGATCAGATCGTACTCCAGATTCCGGATCGCTCCTGCGATCGTTGTGGATGTAGCCCAGGTATCTGCACCGCCCAGCACTCTGTCCGTCACAAGGATACCCTTGTCAGCGCCCATGGCGATCGCCTCTCTCAACACATCTGCCGCCTTGGGAAGACCCATGGTGAGCACCGTAACCTCTGCCTGGTACTGATCCTTTAATCTAAGTGCAGCCTCAAGTCCTGCCTTGTCATCCGGATTCATGATGGCAAGCATTGCTGCTCTGTCCAATGTTCCGTCGGCGTTAAATTTTACACCGCCCTTTGTATCGGGAACCTGTTTTACACAAACGATAACTTTCACGTCTCTTTCCCTCCCTGTTTATTTTAAAATATTCGCTGAGATGACCATACGCTGAACTTCGGATGTTCCCTCATAGATCTCGGTGATCTTGGCATCTCTCATCATACGCTCGATCTCATATTCCTTGATATAACCGTAACCGCCGTGCAGTTGAACCGCCTTGGTGGTCACCTCCATCGCAACCTCTGCCGCATACAGCTTCGCCATAGCAGCTTCCACAGAGTAGGAAACCTTCGGATTCTTAGTATACTCTGCTTTCTTCATAGCTGCCTGATATACCAGAAGCTTTGCAGCCTCTACCTTTGTTGCCATATCGGCCAGCTGGAACTGCGTATTCTGGAAACCGGCGATCGACTTGCCAAACTGCTTTCTCTCCTTGGTATACGCGATGGTCCTCTCCAAAGCTCCCTCTGCAATACCAAGCGCCTGAGCAGCGATACCGATACGTCCGCCGTCCAGTGTATGCATAGCGATATTAAAGCCCTTGCCCCTCTGTCCCAACAGATTCTCCTTCGGGATACGGCAATCGGTAAAGATCAGTTCATAGGTGGCCGACCCACGGATACCCATCTTATTCTCCTTGGTACCGAACGTAAATCCGGGGGTTCCCTTCTCCACGATGAATGCGGAGATCTCCTTTAACATCTTGCCTCTCTTCTCCACCTTACCGGTCACAGCGAAGATCACATATACATCCGCCTCTTTACCGTTGGTAATGAAGCACTTGGAACCGTTTAACACCCACTCATCGCCATCCAGGACCGCTTTGGTCTGCTGACCCTGTGCATCGGTACCTGCCCCGGGCTCGGTCAGACCGAATGCGCCCAGCTTCTCACCCTTTGCCAGGGGGACCAGATATTTCTGCTTCTGCGCTTCCGTACCAAAAGTCATGATCGGGTCAACGCAAAGTGAGGTATGTGCGGACACAATAACGCCTGTCGTTCCGCAAACCTTGGAAAGCTCCTCCACACACATCACATAAGTGAGAGGATCGCAGCCCTGTCCGCCGTACTCCTTGGGAACGGGAATTCCCAAAAATCCGTATTTTGCCATCTTGTCAACTGTCTCTCTGGGGAAGCGCTCCGTCTCATCGATCTCGATCGCGATCGGTTTTGCTTCGTTCTCTGCGAACTCTTTGAACAGAGCCCGCGCCATTTCATGTTCTTTACTCAAAGAAAAATCCATGATGTTGTTCCTCCATATCTATGATAAATTTCTTGGATACATTTCCTGTATCAGATCTTTTCACGTTCCGCCAGTCTACTGTGCATCCACAGGTGTCTTGGTGCGATCCGCATTATATACATAAAATCCCTTGCCGCTCTTCACACCTAAGTTTCCGCCACGAACCATCTTGCGGATCAAAGGACAGGCGCGATACTTGCTGTCGCCGGTCTCTTTATAAAGCACATCCATGATAGCGAGACAGATATCCAGACCGACAAAATCGCCCAACTCCAACGGTCCCATCGGATGATTTGCCCCAAGCTTCATCGCAGCATCGATGCCGGCAATGTCGGACACACCTTCCATCTTGATGAAAGCTGCCTCGTTGATCATTGGGATCAGGATACGGTTTACCACAAAGCCTGCTGCCTCGTTCACCTGTACGGGAGTCTTGCCGATCTCCTCGGAAATCTTCTTGATCTTCTCCACTGTTTCATCGGGAGTATTCACGCCGGCGATCACTTCCACCAGTTTCATACGGTCAGCCGGATTAAAGAAATGCATGCCTACCATAGGGCGGTTCAGACCGTTTCCGATCTCTGTGATGGAAAGGCTGGATGTGTTGGATGCAAAAATGCAATCCGCTTTTACAAATTTATCCAGTTCTCCGAATGTAGTCTTCTTTACCTGCATATCCTCAAATGCAGCTTCCACGATCAGATCACAGTCCGCGCACAGATCCTCCTTCAATCCGGGAGTGATCTTTGCCAGAATGGCATCGACTGCAGCCTGCTCCATCTTGCCCTTCTCCACCAGTCTTGCATATCCCTTTGCGATCTTGTCTTTGCCGCCTTCTGCCCACTCCTGCTTGATGTCGCAGAGTGCTACTTCATAGCCGTCGATCTGGGCAAATGCCTTTGCAATGCCCTGTCCCATGGTTCCTGCGCCGATAACGCCAACTTTCATGTTCTTACCCTCCATTTATTTTACTTACATATGATTCATTTTTAACAGTTTCTGAACGGTTCCTTCACTTTTTCCTTATTCTTGTCCAGGAAGAAAGCCATACCGTATTTCTGGTCTTCCGTCTCAAAGCAGTCTCCGAAGAGCTTCTCCTCGATCACAAGAGCCTCATCCATATCGGCATCCAGACCCTCACCTATCGCCTTCTTGCAGTTTCGCACCGCAATGGGCGCATTCTTCGCAATTGTGGAAGCCATCTTCTCCGCTGCAGCCATAAGCACCTCGCCTGCACTCTTCACCACGTTGCCTTCCGCATCTGTCTCCGCCGCATAAACCTCATTTACCAGACCGATCCGGTATGCCTCGGGAGCTTTGATATTCCGCGCCGTGTAGATCATCTGCTTCGCCATACCTGCCCCGATCAGACGAGCCAGTCTCTGGGTTCCGCCAAATCCCGGCGTGATCCCCAATCCCACCTCAGGTTGTCCGAACACTGCGTTGTCGGAGCAGATGCGGATATCGCAGCTCATGGAGAGCTCACAGCCTCCGCCCAGTGCAAATCCGTTTACGGCAGCAATCACGGGGATCGGAAATGTCTCGATCTTGCGGAACACATCATTTCCCTTTTTGCCGAAAGCCTCGCCCTCCGCCTTGGTCAATGTGCTCATCTCTCCGATATCCGCACCTGCCACAAAAGACTTCGAACCCGCGCCGGTGATGATCAGGGCGCGCACCTCCTTCAGATCCACATTGTCCAATGTCTCATTCAATTCGTCCAGCACCTGAGAATTCAACGCATTCAACGCCTTCTCTCTGTTGATCGTAAGGATCGCGTACTGTCCTTTCTGCTCATATAAAATATACTCCATCTTTTATCCTCTCTCTGCCTCAGTCTTCAATCTTCACGATCGTTGCGCATCCCATACCGCCGCCGATACACAACGTAGCCAGTCCGGTCTTTGCGCCCTTTGCCTGCATCTCATGCAGCAGGGTCACCAGAATACGGCACCCGGAAGCACCCACCGGATGTCCCAGTGCGATCGCACCGCCGTTGGGATTCAGCTGTTTCTCCACGTCAATTCCCAGATCCTTGCCCACGGCAACGGACTGTGCCGCAAATGCCTCATTGGCCTCGATGATATCAAAGTCCTCAATCTTCATACCGGTCTTCGCCATAACTTTCTTCGTTGCCGCCACAGGACCAATACCCATAACCTCAGGGCGAACACCGGCGAGTGCACCTGCCACAAAAGTAGCCATCGGCTTCACACCGAGCTCTTTCGCCTTCTCCTCGCTGAGCAGTACCACTGCTGCAGCACCGTCATTGATACCGGACGCATTACCGGCGGTCACCACACCATCGGGATTTAAAGGACGCAGCTTCGCCAGCCCCTCGATGGTAGAACCGGGTCTGGGACCTTCATCCGTATCAAAAACGATCGTCTCTTTCTTTTTCTTGATCTCTACGGGAACAATTTCGTTTTTGAATGCACCGTTCTTAATCGCAGCTTCTGCTTTAAGCTGACTCTTCAGTGCAAACTCATCCAGCTCCTCGCGTGTCAGATTCCATTCTTTTGCAATGTTATCTGCTGTTGTGATCATATGATAATCATTGAAGGCATCCCACAGCGCATCCTTCACCATGGTATCCACAAGAGCACCGCTGCTCTGGCTGGGCCACATCATACGGTAACCGTAGCGGGCATTGGGGATTGCAAACGGCGCCATGGACATATTCTCCATACCACCGGCAACCACGATATCCGCATCACCTGCCATGATCATCTGCGCAGCCTGGTTCACACAGTTCAGACCGGAACCGCAGACTACATTCATCGTAACCGCGGGAACTTCAATGGGAAGTCCGGCCTTGATGGAAGCCTGTCTGGCCACGTTTTGTCCCTGCCCTGCCTGGATCACGCATCCCATGTAGACCTGATCCACTGCCTCGGGTGCGATACCAGCTCTCTTGACAGCCTCTTTGATCACGATCGCGCCCAGATCCGCCACCGGGATCGTGCTCAAAGAACCGCCCATTGTTCCGATCGCAGTACGACATGCCCCTGCTAAAACCACTTTTCTTGCCATGTTCATTTCCTCCAGATTTGTTTTTGAATTTTATATTGTTATTTTTTTATCATTTCACCTTTAGCCATTGTATCACAGCGTTTTCTCTTTTGCAATGGGTTTTTAAACTTTTTTGACAAAAAAATAACAATTATGGACAATTCCTGCGTTTTACCGCAGGATACCGTTTCCTGTTTCCTCTCTTTTCACAGCTTCCAACAGAGGGTCTCTCATGTCTGTCTCGCGCACCCACTCTTTGGTCCCCTCCACCTTTTGGGCGGTCTGGGTATGCTTTGCCAGAAAACGGGTCAGGGGATATACATCCACCCAGATCTCATTGTCACTTTCCTTTTGCGATTCGTCAAAAATGAGCTCCAATCCCCAGTGGAGATGCGTCACTTCAATATTATTGACATTTTCCTGAGTCGAATACCCTGTATGTCCCATATAGCCGATCACATCGCCGGCAGTCACAAGACTTCCCTCTTCCAGATTTTCCGCAAAAGGGTAGTTCTGCCGCAAATGCGCATAATAGTAATAACGTTTCCCGTCCAGACTACGGATCCCGATACGCCAACCGCCATACTGGTTCCACCCTAAAGCCTCCACCCTGCCGGACTCAACAGCCATGATCGGCGTACCGGTCAGCCCCATCATATCATGCCCTAAATGCCTTCGTTTATAACCATAACTCCGACTCGCGCCAAAGTCATCATAATGGGAATAGTCAAATCCCCGCGCCAGGGGAAAATAAGCCTTCAGCCCGTATTGGCGACTCCAACCCGTATGGCCGTTCTCATCCGTAACCTCAGCCTCATATTCTCCCACCAGTCCACCCAGTGCCGCCTGATAAGCCTCCAGATAATAAGGATAATGATCCAGCCCTTCCCCTATCCTCTCCCTGTCGGTCTGCCCTTCCGACAGTTTTTGCGCAGCCTCCTCCAAGATCCGGAGCGCTTTCGCATCAAATACCGCACCGGTCCGGGCTGCCGTATACGCAAGCAACTCGATCCAATTCACCTCATGATCCGTTCCGTGTGTCTCCACGTCCCAGGCGTAAGCCCTGCACAAGGCTTCATAGGATATGGTGAGATCAACCCACTTGATATATTCCCCTCCGGCTTCTCCTCCCGCACTGCTCACAGGCACTGCACCACGCGCATCTGTCTCCGCTGCACGCTGCCCTTTTAGACCCACACAAAAAGCAAGCACCGCCAGAATGATCCCCATTCCTAACAGTGCCTGCCTTTTTCTTCGTTGCGTTATAAACCGACCGCACCTTTTCTCATCCGCTCTGCCACATCTGAAAGGTATCTGCATTTCTTATCCCCTGTGCAAGTTTTCCCTTTATTCTATGTGACAATGTCGGGATCTATGTCCGGTGCTTCGCCGAAATCCCGGATAATGGTCTATGCTTTAATGCCCCGATCAATACTCCGGCTCGATCAGACCGTAGGTATCCCCTTTTCTCTTATAGACCACATTTACCTGATCGGTCTCTGCGTTACAGAATACATAGAAATTATGTCCCAACAGCTCCATCTGGATGCATGCATCTTCCGGATACATCGGTTTGATATCAAACTTCTTCGTGCGGACGATCTTGACTTCCTCGTCATCCATATAGTCATTTTCCACATACATCTGGCTGAAGTCGCCGGCCGCCTGCTTTTTGTCCACCAGCTTATTCTTGTATCTCTTTAACTGTCTCTCGATGATCTCCTCCACCAGATCAATGGAAACATACATATCATTGCTCACCTGCTCAGAACGGATAATGTTACCCTTAACAGGTATCGTTACCTCAATCTTTTGGCGCTCCTTCTCTACGCTTAAGGTCACATGGACTTCCGTATCCGGGTTAAAATACTTGTCCAGCTTGCCGATCTTATCCTCTACTGCAGAGCGAAGACCGGGTGTCACTTCAATATTCCTGCCTACAATTGTAAATTTCATGCTATCATCCCTTTCGCTTTCAGATTGTAAAGCAATGCTCCATCGTTTTCCGGATACACTTCATGTCCCCGTTAAAACAAAACCTTGCTTTGTTTCACATTATAGCATGTTCACGGATAGTTTTGCAACAATTTCGCAAATTTTTTCCCAATTTGTGAATTATGTCTGTCAATTATTTTTTTATTTTTTGTGCTTGCTTTTTGTCTATTTATACGAACTTCACAAAACAGATGTTTTGCTTGACAAACATTCTTTCGTTCCCAAAATGGCTGTTTTTTTGGTGGATAATGTGCATAAGTCTGTGTATAAATCCCTTTTGTTTGATTTTATGGCTTTCCCGATGTGGATAATCCAAATCGTAATTTCGATAAAATATGATCTGTTTTTCGAACCTGCGAATTTTTTTGTGCATTTTGCATAATTTGAAAATGTCAAGTCTAATTTGACGCATTTTTATATTTTGACAAATCTTCTAATTATACAGACAACATTTTTCCTCCCACGATCGGAGAGCCTCCCTCGCAGCAATCTTATACTCGGCTATGGTCTTCGCCTTGGTGATCTGCCTGACCTGCCGCGCCCCGTCTGGAATACTCTGTCCCAGATAAGTCCATACTTCTTTCATCTTATAAAGTGTATGCTTCTCATTTCCCATCTCCCGGCGATATCCGCAAAGCAGCTCTGCGAGAAAATCCTGCAGGATCTCGAAAGCCTCTCTGCTCTGCTCATTTTCTGCCGCAGCCTCATCCTGCAAAAACATACTACACGCCCCGGCCAACCCGGGTCGCTTAAATATCCCGCGCCCGAGCATTACCGTATCCACTTGCGGAAACTGAGCATGAAACCGCTCAAAATCATGTAGACTATGGATTTCCCCATTATAACAAACTCCGGCAGTGCTCTGTTCTGCCACCGCTGCAAACACTTCGAGATGCACAGGTTTCTGATAAAAATCCTTTTGCAGACGCGGATGAACGATCAGCTCATCCAGCGGAAACCGGTTATACAGTTCCTGTAACCGGAGCCACTCTCCCGGATCCTGCACGCCGATCCTCGTTTTGATCGATATTCTCAGTGGGCACTGATCAAATATTTTCTCTAAGAAGTTCTCCAGCTCCGGCAACATTCCCAGAAATCCCGCTCCCCTGCCCTTGCTCACAACCGTTCCCGAAGGACAACCGAGATTCAGATTCACCCTTTCATAGCCAAACTGCTCCATCCGCCTGGCTATCTTCAGAAAATCCTCCGCCCTGTTCGTCAGGATCTGCGGCACCACATCCATATCCCGGTTATGCTCCGGCAGCACATCCTGCAATTCTCTGTGACTCAACCCCACACTGCAGAGAAAAGGCGTAAAATACCGGTCCACATCATGGTAATACTTTTGATAGGCATTGCGGAAAACATATCCTGTCATTCCCTCCATTGGTGCCATATAAAATTTCATCCTCTTCCTCCTTCGCAAAATACCTCTGCCCGAACACAGAAAAACAAAAGAGCCGCGCACTGTTATAAGTAGCACGGCTCAAACATATGATATACAGATCAAAAGATCCTTCTGACTGCCAGCGGGGTCTTGTAATCCGCATTCGAAACAATGATCCCCGTTTTGCTGGTCGAGGCATGAACGATCTGTCCGTTTCCTGCATAAATCGCCACATGACCGGAATAGCAGACGATATCACCCGGCTGCGCATTCTCCAAACCGCCATCCACTGCATATCCCTGGCTTCTGTCCGCTGCCGATGAATGCGGCAGAGATACGCCGAAGTTTGCATAGACACTCATGACAAAACCGGAGCAATCCGTTCCCTGCGTCAGACTCGATCCTCCGTATACATACGGATTTCCCACAAACTGAAGCGCATAATTGACAACTTCCGCTCCCATTGTCCCGTCCGAAGGCACTGCAGCTGTAAATACAGATGCTGACTGACTTGCTGTACTGCTGCTCTTTGTACTCTTGGCAGCAGCCGCTCTTCTCGCCTTTTCGCGCTCCTCAGCCTCTTTCTTTAAGCGGGCCTCTTCCTCCGCCTTGGATTCCGCTTTTACAAATTCGGTATGAAGGGTGACATAATCCGTGGATACCCAACCGATCCCTTCTTCCACATCAACCTGAACCCAACCGTCTACCTCATCGGACACCACCAGTTCATCCTCAATGGGAACCAGCCCCATGACCGATGCATCCAGACCGGGCTGTGTGCGAACCTTCAGGGTGGTCGTGGTGACCGTTGCCAATCTGGTTCCAACCTTTTTCGCCAATTCAACTGCATCCTCACCGGTCACACAGAATTCGCCTTTTACATATCCGGTAACCGAACCGGACTCAATCTTGTACCAGCCGTTATCCTCTTCCAACAGATTTCCTACCGAAGCATCATATAGCTTTCCGACGATCTCGCCATCCTCACTGGGAATACTTCTCACATTAACATAATTATGTACCTGCGCGATCACCAGATTCCGGAACAGATCCTCCTCTGTAGGCTCCGCCTCTACAACAGCAACCGCTTTCTCCGTCTGTGCAGCCGCCTCCTTGGCTGCCGCGATCACCGTACTGGTTCTGACATTCTTTGTATCACTACCTGCTATATTTTCAAGTGCGGTCGCATTCGTCTCCAGGCTCAGTCCGATACCGCCGCTAGGCAGCACGGAAATCGTTGATGCCGACACAGACATGACCGTCGCGTCAGTTAAAGTCAACGCCAAAGACAATGCACATGCTGTACATACGATACCTGCAATTGTTCTTTTGGAACTTCGCACCACGTTTTCCTCCCTGATTTGTTACAAATTTATTACGTACTGTTACAAAATATATCACTTTACAGCTCTTTTGTCAACCTTGCAGACAGATTTTTTCCCTGTTTTTTCGCCGGGCTTTTTCGCCTTTTTTGCCTGTTTTTTGCCATTTTTTCGGCTATTATCGCTAAAACACGCCAAAAAGCAGTCCAATCGGACTGCTTTTTTCTCTTCAGAGCCAAAACATAAAATTTTTGTAATATTTTATAAACTCTTAAAATTTCTTAAATAATCCGCCGCTGACACAGCTGCATTTGCACCATCCGCAACCGCTGTGACCACCTGCCGCAGAGGTTTTTTGCGGATATCTCCCGCCACATAGATCCCCGGCACACTGCTGGCACAATTCTCTCCCGCCAGAATATAACCGGTCTCATCGTGGTCAGCTTTATCCAGGATCAATTCACTGCAGGGATGGATCCCCACTGCAATAAAGACTCCGTCCACCGGCAGCTCCCGCACGGCTTCCGTCTTCACATCCCGGATCAAAAGATTCTGTACACTCTGGTCCCCGCGGATCTCCTCCACAACATGGCTGTACAGAACCTCCACGTTCGGCAGAGCCAGCAGCTCCTCCTGCAGCACCTTCGCCCCGCGCAGCTCATCTCTTCTGTGCAACAGATAAACCTTTTCGCTGGTACGCGCCAGATAAATAGCATCCTCCAGCGCCACATCACCTCCTCCGACAACAGCTACCGTTTTGTTCTTAAAAAACGCCCCGTCGCAGGTTGCACAGTAGGAAACACCCATACCGGAAAACTGCTCCTCCCCCGGCACTCCCAGGTGCGCGTGCTCTGCCCCTGTGGCTACAAGGATCGCTCTGGTTTCAAAATCCTGTTTTCTGGTTCGCACAACTTTTACGTCCCCGTTGTCCACGATCTCCTTGACCCGCGCTGTCACAAACACTGCACCCAGCTTTTCTGCATGTGCCCGGAAGGTCTGCCCCATGTCAAACCCGCTGATCCCGGGCAATCCCAGATAATTATCTACCTCATAAGTATTCAGGATCTGCCCGCCGCTCATGGAATTCTGCTCCAATACCAACAGATCCAGGCCGGCTCTGACACCATATACTGCTGCTGAAAGTCCCGCAGGTCCGGAACCGATAATGATCAGATCATACATAAAAATGCCCTCCTTTTGCCTCTATTGTTTTCTGCCTTGCCTGCATTTATCCTCTTCATTATATCCGCTC
>CADBNO010000252.1 GCA_902796105.1 uncultured Lachnospiraceae bacterium
CTGCCTTTTTCTCTGCCTTTTTCTCTGCCTTTTTCTCTGCCTTCCACTTCGCCTTCTGCATTTCGCCCTAGTTGAAGCTTGCAAAATAGTCCTTGATCACGCTCTCCATACCGGTCGGGTATTTCCCGGCTGCAATGCCCTCATACGCATTCTGCTCATAGCTGCCGATCACAGCCTCCGGGGACATGTGCGTGCCTTCCCAGCCCAGACCTGTAGGTGCTCTGAAATACTGAGATGCATCATGATCTGTGGAATTGTCCGTCAGGCTGGGATCGTTCGCAATATTATTGGGGATACTCACATAATCATGTGCCGCATCGCTATGTCCGGTTCCCCTGCCGCCACCGTTTCCACCGCCGTCGCCGCTTTCATCTCCGTTACCGTTTCCGTCCCCATTTCCGCTTCCACTGCCGTCGCCGCTTCCGTCCCCATTTCCGCTTCCATCTCCGTTACCGCCCTGGCCATTCTGTCCATTCTGACCATCCTGACCGCCTTGACCATCCTGACCACCTTGTCCGTTCTGGCCGCCTTGACTATCCTGACCACCTTGTCCGTTCTGGCCGCCTTGCCCATTCTGACCGTTCTGTCCACTCTGACCATTTTGGCCACTTTGCCCGCTCTGACCACCTTGTCCATTCTGTCCGTTGGCCAACTGCTGCCTGGCCTCTCCCGCGTTCTGCTGCATTTGCTCTGCCAACGCCTGCATTGCCTCCGCCGTCATGCTCCCGGCCTGTCCTTCCTGTATACTCTGTGCAAGACTTGCCAGCTGACTGCTCATGTCGCAGTATTTATAATCCAGTTTTTCCTCCGCGGCCGCAAGTTCCTTCGGTGTAGATGACAGATCCAGCTCCTGTGCCGAAGCCTGCAGACTCTCGATCATCTTCTGCAATGCCGCCTTCTGTTCATCCGTCAGCACATCCTGCTCATAGGACTGCATCTGCTCTAATTCTTTGGTAACCTCCAAAATTTCCTCTTTTTTCTCCTTGGCCTCTTTCTGCACCAAATGCTGCTCTTCCGCCAACTACTTCATCTTAGACGGAACAAAAGCCAGCACGCTCATCACCGCAAGCAGCACCAAAACCCCCGCGGCCGATTTCCCTGCCGGCATCACCCGGATATGTATCTTATCCTTCTGCGCCTGCAGCCTGCGAAACGCATCCTGCCTTTGCGCCAGCACCATATTGCGTGCCCCGTCTGCACCAACTGTATTGCGTGCCGGACCGTCTCCGGCCATACTGCCAGATCCGCCAGCTCCCTCTTTCTGCAGATTCTCATACGCCGTAATAATGCGCTCCGCAAATCCAAACCTGTCTATCGCAAGCGCCGCCTGCTCCATCGTCCTGCGCCGCAGTACTGCCGCCACGCCCGCAGCCAAAACAGCCAGCAAAACCACCAGTCCCGTATATAAATTTGCGTAATAAAACGGCACAAAAAATGCAATCCCTTGCAAAACAATTCCCAAACCTGCCCCGATTCCCAGCGCGGCCGTCAGTTTTTGCAAGAAATCCTGCATATTCAATTTACCCTGCACTCCCTTGATAAAGTGCAAAAACTCTTTGACATCCATATTCCCACCAACTTGTCCTATTTCAGCAGCCGTGCCGCATCATAAACATTCCACTTTGAGATCCTCTGATACTTCGGCAGTTCTTTATTGCATTGCTCCACGAGCCCGCCGTAATACCGTTCCCACTCCGAAGCCTCCGCGCCGGCCGTCTTCGCATCCACATACACATCCGCCGTCAGCTGCCCATCCCACACATAAAATTTCACTGCACGGATGCTTTCATGCAATGCCTTCAATTTCCCCTCCAGCATAGCCACGGACACCTTCTCGCCGTTTGCCAGCGCGATCTGTGTATCCTTCCTGCCCCGCAGATACACCCGCCCCTCACGGATGCACCCCACATCGCCGGTGAGAAAATAGCCATCCTCCGCAAACGCCGCCTTCGTCGCCGCCTCATCCTTGTAATAGCCCAGGAAAATATTGTCCCCCTTGACCGCCAGTTCGCCGTATCCGTCCGCGTCCGGATCCAATACTTTCACGGAAATGTCCTCAAACAGTGTTCCCACACTTTCCATGTCCTCCACATCCGGGTAATCGATGCTGAACGACGACGCGGTCTCCGACAGCGCATAAGCGTTCATCATATACATCCCCTCCGCCTGATAAGCCTTGCGCATAGGGACATCCAGCTTTGCCCCGCCGCAAAACAGATACTTCATCCTGCCACCGAACAACGTCTGCAGACTGACTCCCGCAGCCTTCGCCCCTTCATAAAACCGGGCATACACCACCGGTACCCCCGAAAACACAGTGGGCTTGATCACCATCATCTCCTGCGCCATATTCGGAATGGACTCTGCCAGATACACCTGGAATCCGAACACCAAAGAATATATAAAATTAAAAATAGACCCATACGTGTGATTCAGCGGCAAAAACAGATAGCACACATCCTGCTCTCCCAAAGATACCCTTCTGCCAAGCGACCGCCAGCCCGCAAACACATTTTTGACGGAAAGCAACACTGCTTTCGGAAAGGAAGTCGTTCCGCTGGTGAACACGATCTTGGCAGGTACATCCTCACTCTGGGGCTGCAATCCGAAACCGCCCGAACGACCGTATTTGTTCTGGAAGATCTGCCCGCCTGCTTCCACACACGCTGCAAACTCCCTCTGAATGCACAGAAACCGAACCTCCTGCAACTCGGGATATTCCGCCTGAGCGCGCTGCACCATCTCCTCAAAATCCTCATGATACAACAGACACGCAATGTCGCATTTTTGCAGCGCATACACCATGTTTTCATAATTCCAGTCCTTGTTGAAGCCCGCGCTGACCCCCACATAGTTCATGACAGCGATATCCGCGACCATCCACTCCAGACTGTTCGGGCTGAAGATCCCGATATTTTTCCCCGCATATCCGCACTGCAGCAGATACGCCGCAAAGGCATTGACCTGTCCGATAAATTCTCCGAATGTCAGGACGCGCTCTGTGCCCTTTTTCTTCTCATGCAGATAGGGTCGATCCCCCCATTGCTCATAATCCCTTCGCAGGAAATTTTCCAATGCATTTATCGTTTCCATTGCTTCCCCCCATGGTTCTCTTTGTATACTTCTTTTCTGCGCCGCTCGCATCAGACACACGCTGCGCCTCTTTTCCGGCGTTCTCGCTTCAGACGCCGCTGCGCCTCTTTTCCGGCGTTCTCGCTTCAGACGCCGCTGCGCCTCCTTGTTCGACACTCCCTTCGGCCGTCTTCCACTCCTACAGCTTCTTCTCCAGCAGCACATATTCATAGACATTCGTGATATCTTCCGCTGCATAATGCTGCGTCACCTTGCCGTCCCTTGCAAGCGCACCGATACTGGGCAGCCCGTTTTGCATCAATTCCCTCATGACACTGTAGACAATTGCCTTGCCCAGCCCCTGATGCTCCTTCTTCACACCCATATACAACATGACATACCGCTTCGGATGCGTCTTCCGGTAAAAAAGCATCGGCAGCTTCCACGGTGCCAGATGATAGACGCTGTTGCCGTAATCCGGCACACTGATATAAAAACCCACCGGCTTTCCCTGACAGTACGCAATTTTCGTCATGCTCATATCCATGATCAACTTGTAATTGCCGAAAATCTCTCTGAAATCCTCCCTTGACACCTGCTTGTACACCGGAAAATCACTGTACAGCTCGGTGATCATCTCATAAACCGCATCCAGGATCTTATCAAAATCCTCCGGCTTCGGGCTCTTGATCCGGTAACTCTTTCCGGCAAATTTCCGATACCGGTCCTCATATTTTTCATTGACATAGCTCTCATCGATCGCCCGATAATCGTTGGATGTATAGTGCTCTTTCACCCGAAACCCGTTTTCCAGAAACAGCCGGTAATAATACGGCTTGTTATAAGGCTCCCCTGTGTAGGGCGCCGATTCGAACCGGTTGATCTTCAGCCGGTATTTCAGCCAAAAAGACGCATCCACCGGTCCCAGCATCTGTTTGTAGCCTTTGCTCCTGCAGAAGTTTTCCGCCTGAGAGAACAAAAACTTCGCGATCTTCCGGTTTTTCACGCACTCAAAAAAACCAAAGTACGCCGTGTCATCCCCGGGGTAAGTAGTAATGCAAAACCGACCTACCGCTGTCCCTTTGACATAGATCAGAAACTTATCCAGCCGGAAATATTTTGAAAGCGGATGCTCCCCCAACAGCAGGTCCTCCATAGTATCCGGATCCTCCATGTTAGTCTCCCGCGAATAAAGCTTCTTTGGCAGATCTATAAAATTTTTTACATGATCCGGCTGTTTCGCAAATCGAACACACTTCATACCCGGTTTCCTCCATTCTGCCTATTATGGCATTGATCTTATCTCATAAATGTCCGTCCTGTTAAACTTCCCAAGCCTGTCCCGGACAAATTTTTCTCCCATAATACATAATACCTTTGAACCATGATTTACACAATATATATTTCAAAAATAAATACAGCAGAGCAGATATTTTCACCTGCCCTGCTGCCGTTGCTCACCGCTGTCCACTCTCCAACTCCGCGATCCGTTTCCTCAGCGCTTCATTCGAGTCTGCCAGTTCGCGATTTACATTCTCCAACGCTTCATTCGAGTCTGCCAGTTCGCGATTTACATTCTCCAGCGCTTCATTCGAGTCTGCCAGTTCGCGATTTACATTCTCCAGCGCCTCATTCGAGTCTGCCAGTTCGCGATTTACATTCTCCAACGCTTCCTTCTCGTTCAGGAGCGTTTCCGTTTTGCTCTCCAGCGCTTCCTTCTCATCCGTAAGACGACCAACAACTCCACGCAGATTCTCGACCTTCTCATGCAGTTTTTCAATCTGCATTTTTGCGTCTCCCTCATCTAACATTTTAATCGCTTCCGTCATCATCGTCATCATCTCCTCCGGTCTTGCACGGAACCGGTTGATCTCCATGTACATCTCTGCAAACTGGGGATACTCCCTCACAAGCTGTGTAATATCATCCGGCCTGTTGGATGCCAGAAAACACAGCCACGCCTCCAGTTCCGTCATTTTCCTGCTCCTATCCCTATTATTGAACACACCTCGAAAAATATCAAGCGATAAAAAGATGAATTTTTGAATTGCACGTTCCTTCAGCCCGGTATCAAATACTACTTCATCCGGTGTCCGATGAATATACTGCTCTTTAAAAGCGCTATACTTATCTGCAGCACTGTTCATTAGCACGATCACATAAACCGGGCGCAGACTTTCATAGTTAAATTTTACGGCCGGCTCCGGTTCCTCATCACCAGCCGGCATTCCCCTTCGCTTCAGGCACTCTGCGTCATCCTGCCTCTGCTTCCATGCCTTCCATTCCCTCGCCGCACGCTTTTGTTCCATTTTCAGTTGTTCATACTGCCGCACAACCATATCTGACGCATAACATACCGCCCGTTCAAAAGGAAACTCAACCGTAATGCGCTGGATCTCCAGGTCCACATAGGAGCCATCTGCCAGCTTGACCACCAGATCCATGATCATTACCGAACCCTCTTCACTCTTGCGGACCGTTTCCGTTGGCAGCACCTTGATGATCTCAACCTGCTGCCCCATGATCTGCTTTAACAAACTCTCCAGCCTCTGCTGCGTCATAAGGATCTTAAAAAAAGGATCATAAAGCGCATTCAATCCCCGGTTTCCCATAAAAAACTCCATAAGCATTTCCTGATCCTCCTCCCCCAATGACGAATAAAAGCCATACATTTGAGGACTCTTTTGAATATCCGAGATCACCTCCTCCCGCAGCCTTTCACTCCGCAGCCTCTGCGGAAGCCTAAGTCTGTCGATCGGCGGGAACAATTCCTGTCCCAGCTTCTCCCGGTCAGTTCCCGCCATCACTTTTTTCGTTTTTGTCAATATACTCCCTCCCTTTGTGTTGATTGAAAAATTCACCGTTTCTTAAACGGCTTTCCTGCCTGTCATACATAATTTGGAAAACTTGGACGATGCGTCCCGAAAATATGCACTTATATGAAGTGTTTTTATATTACAATGATTTATGTTGAATGTCAATGGCTTTACATTAATTTACATTTATTTTATATTTATTCTGATCCTTCCTGTGCTGCCGTCCATATGGATCACATCTCCCGTGTGCACCGTCTCCAACAGGTTGCTCACGCCCACGATGGACGGTATCTTCAGCTCTCTGGAAATGATCGCCGTATGGGACAGTAGGGATCCTTTTTCCGAAATGACTCCCTTGGCTGTCGCCAGCAAAAACACCCACCCCGGATCCGTCATCCTGGTAATGAGGATCTTGCCCGCTACATCCTGCGCCTGATTCACATTCTCGATCACAAGCGCCTCCGCGGTCACCTCGCCTCCGGAGCATGGCACCCCTTGCAGATATTGCTTCGATTGTGCTCTCCGATACGCATTGACACGACTGTGCTGCTTGTCAAACTCCCTTCCCGCAAAGATCAGCCTGGAATAAGCCGGCAATTGCGCAAAGAGCTGATACTGCTCCTTTCGCTCTGCCACCGTGCGCTTTACGTCCTCCACCCTGCCGCGGTCCCCGCTCTCTATGCTCTCAGCTAAATTCTCTTTGCTTTCAACTAACGCAAAAACTTCCTCCACCGTCAGATAGAAGATATCCTCCTGCTTCTCCAGGATTCCCTGCCCGGCAAACTGCTTCCCGATCGTGGTGAAGATCAGCCGCACGATCCCGTAGATCCTGCTCCGGTTCAACCTGGAAATCTCCCGGTTGGCAATACCCAGTGACGCCTGCTTCTCGTAAAACCGCAGAATAAGATCCCTGCTTTCCCGGGTTGAAGCGTCCGCCTTTTCCTTTCCGCCCCGCTGTATAATATCTGTTTCAGCGCCCCCGTAAGCCTTGCCTGCACATAATTCCTCATAGATCTCCTTAAGTCTTGCCGGATCCTTCCTGTAGGTCTCGATCCGCTCCTCCAAAAGCTCCGGATTGCTGCGGAAAGTTTTGCTCTCCAGCTTCAGCTCCTCCAGATTCCGGTCTCCGTAGATCTGTATGTATTCCGCTTTTTGGCGTTCATACTCTGTCTGCTGCTTCTCCGGGGTATTCAGGCCTGTAGTACGGTCTGTTTTCTCCCCTGCCGGTTCCCTGCGGGAGAGCTCATCCTTTCGATAGGCCAGCTCCACCAGCGCCCTGATCGGCTTCATGCTCTCAATGTCCGAGATATCTGAGATCATACGGTTTACATCCTGCTCCGCTTTCCCATATTTCTTTTTCAGCCGGTTCTTCAAAAGCCCCGTAAACACAAACGCATACAGATCGTTTAACAGCGTCACATCCCACACGTCGAACAGCTTCGCCTTGATCTCCTGATACATGGCAAGCAGCCTGGCCGGATCTTTCTCCCTGTCCTGATCATACTGCGCATGATCCGCATAAAACTCGTCCCGGATCTTCTGAAAATCCTCATTCAGCTTCTTCATATTCCGCGGCACACGCAGCATCTCATAAAGCGAATTCACATAAGTCATGAACCGCACCGGGAGTGAAAGCGCCACTTCCTCCCCGTCATAGCTTTTATTCCGCACGCCCAGCATTTCCTGCCACACCGGAATGATCTTTTTGTGAAACGGCAAAAACTTCAGCACGGTGTACCAGTTGCTGATCTTGTAATACACCCTGCCGTTTGCATGCCCTACCATATTCTGAAACACGTCGCTGTGCCGGTTCAACTCTTTGTCATTCTTCAACACCCGCGCACTGACGCCGCGAAACACGCCGCCATACACAATATTCACAAACGAAATGGTGAGCGGCAGCGACAATCCCGGGTAACTCTCCACAATATTGCTGTTGTCCAGGATTAACGGAGCATCCGTCCTTAATGTGGTGATCGGTCTCGCCTGCAGGATAAATATTTTCCCGCCCCGCACAGCAAATTCAATATCATACTCCCCGATCCCGCCGGACTCTTCGCCGGCTTCCTCTTCATTCAGGATTTTCTTGATCTCCTCCGCCGTGCCGGTCAGCTCCTCAACCAGCTCAGGCGAAAGCAGATCCTCCTCGCCCTCATAATAATACAATCTGTCCGTCAGATTATAGTAATAGGTTGTAGTCGCCACCCGGTCGGACACCACGCCCTCTCCCAGGCCTCTGCCCACGGTGATGACGCTCTCGTTCAGAATCCCCTGCGGGTTCGCCGTGAACATCACCCCGGAAAGCTCTGCGTCCACCATGCACTGCACCATCACGTCCATGCGCAGCCTGCGTCCCCCCTGATCTGCCCGACCTTTCACACAGTTGTCTGCACGCTCTCCCGCCTGCTCGTGCGATACATAGACCTGCACATGCTCCGCAGAAAGCGACTGCACGCACGCTCTGACCTTCTCCCGGCAGTCCTCCCTGCGAACATTCAGGTACGTGTCAAACTGCCCGGCAAAGCTCTGCTCCGCTCCGTCCTCCACACTGCACGCACTGCGCACCGCATATCTTGGCTCCCCGCCGCACACAGCAGGCTGCTCCTCCTCGCAGCCTCCCTCCAAAGTACTGTCTTTTGGGAAAACAATTTCTAAATCCTCCCGAAAACAGATCTCCGGCAGTTTCTTTACCTCCACGATTTTTTCATAATCAACCACGCAAAAATCAGGAACCCAGATGCCGTTCTCCTTCAGTTTTCTTAAATTCGATATCTTTTTTCCGGACATTCCTGACCAATTCCTCCTGGATCAATTCTCTATCATAACAAAATCATAACAAAGCCAAAGTCCCTGTGGCATTCCCCTAGATTTTCCCCACCAGCAAAAACACCACGATCGTCACCAGCATCGTTGTCTCCTGCAGATAGGTGTACCGCTCCACCTTGTCCACCAGCACAAACTGCTCCGGATCCTTCATAAACTGCACAAATTTCCAGGTCATCCACGACACCAGGCCGATCAGCACGACCACCGAGATCTTGTTCAGGTTCCACACCAGAATAATATTCGTAAGGATATCCACGATCGTCAGGATCATCACGAATCTCGTCGAGCGTACATACCCGAACAGTTTGGAATACGTCGTATAATCATTCTCATCCTTCGGTGCCTTGATCTTCCGGGACACTTCCCAGATCAACGCCGGAAAATACAGCGTCCACAGCGCCATCACTGTCGCGATCGTCACAGGCGGCGTCTGATACTTGATCACCGTAAAAGAGATGATATACAGATTCACAAACATCTGCACCGGATTGTGCGTCACCAGTGCAAGCGGCAGGCTGGGCTGGATCTTCGCCTTCTGGAAAAACCACTTGCTCATCAGATATCCATAGAAATACAGGATCATACAAAACAAGAAATTGTTCATGTAGAGAAAATTCAACACAAGCGCCACCGCTTCCACCAACGCGCAGATGATGACCACATCCTTTTTGTACACACGGCCGTCCGCCAACGGTCTGTCCGGAAACAGCACCTTGTCCGTCTCAAAGTCCTTTAAGTCATCCGCAATCCGCAGCCACAGCAAAAACGCAAACAC
>CADBNO010000253.1 GCA_902796105.1 uncultured Lachnospiraceae bacterium
CCATTCCTTGCCACTCATTACCAGGACACATTTGCAGTCATTTATAACATAGTCTATGCGCTCCTTTCCCATAAGATCCTCAAGCGCTACCCAGGCAGCACCAGCCATCATGACACCAATGCGTGTGGCAATATATTCCATACCTTTAGGATAATATATACCGACTGTATCTTCCTTCCCAATACCTTTACTACGCAGATAGTGGTTAACTTTCATGGCATAGCCCAGAAGTTCCCTATATGAAGTGCTTCGCAAACCGTCCCTATCAACAATGGCGATACGGTCCGGGTAATTCTCAGCTGTATTTGTAAGCCGATCAATATAATTCATCGTTAGCAGAATTCTCCTTATTCTATTTCAAAAGCATTACGGTTAAAGCCGAGTGATGCAAAGTGAATCCTTTTATGGGCAAGTTTCTCAGTAAGTCCTGAAACAACAAACGATCTAAGTGAATCAACCTTGTGATCTGTATCCGTAAGATTATAATATATGCCGTTATCCTTGGTAATGATACGTATTTTGTCCTCTGCTTCAATGATACACTCTGCAAGAACAGTCTTTTCCTGATTAAGATCATATATGAGCATAAACAGTTCCTCAAACAGTACCATGACTCTGTTTATTGTAACGTTGCTTCGTCCGTTATCTTTAAGGGTTTCAGCAATACGATCTCTGGTAGTAATTATCGAATCGGGGTTGACTTCAAACTCGTACATCCATATGTGACGTTCTTTCTCCATTGGAGGAATAAACAAGACATAACTGTCCTTATCATATTTCAGGCAGATGTATATGTATGATAGAAGATAGCCCAATGCCGGAGCAAACATCAGGCCAGCAAACATTCCGTATATGCCCCCAAGCCATCCGCCTAGTACAGCAAGAGGAGCCGCTACTATCAGGTCTCTTAATGCACATATTAAAATGCCCAAAGGGATTTTATCTATAAGGATAAAATAGGCGGAGTCAAGATACATCCTGCTCGTAAAGATTAGCGTAAGAGACATCATTCGCAGTCCCCGCACAGCAATTTCTGCAGTCTGAGGATTTTCTATCCCAAGAAGTCGTACAATTATCGGCGCGCTCACAATTATTGCAGCCGTCACAATAAAGCTCTCAATTATCGCCGTCTTTCTGGCAAGCTTCCAGATTTCACTTACTCCCTGATATGTTTTCTCACCAAGATAAACGCTTATTATCGGGGTAAGCGCAGCCCCAACCCCATCAAACAAAAACTGAACTTCTTTGATAAATGACACTATAGCAATAATGATCAACATTGCGCTGCCAAAATTCTTTACAACATACTTATTCATAATTGCAAGGAACACCATTAGAAATAAATATGTACTGGAATCAACAATACTATACCTGACGATGGTTCTGAGCTTTGATGAGGAAAAAAAGAGATTGAGATGAAGTGAATTTCCTTTCTTGCTAAAGTGAAAGAAAAGAATACCTACTGGTAAAAGAAGGCTTACGAAGGAAGCCAACCCCAAACCGGAAGTTCCCATTACCGGGGCCAGCAGAACAGAAAGAACGATATTACTGAAAGCCGATACCATATTTGCCAGCGTACTAAGAAACTCGTCTCCATCAGCAAAGACCATATCGGTAAGAAGTGTTTTAAATGGCATAATAAGGGCAACATATTTAATCCAATACAGATAATTCTTTGCCAGTAACAGAACGTTTCCCTCAGCTCCCAAGTATTCAAAATAGATATTCCCTCCCAAAATCAGAAGGACGAACAGTACGAATCCTGTGACACTGCTTCCGAGAACACCTACTCCAAAAGTATGCTCAGCTTCCTCTCTTTCAAAAGCACCGACTTCCTTTGAATAAAGGATAGGGACTCCCAATGAAAATAAAAGTGTAAAAAAGCTTGCAAGAGAATACGCAGGAAGAACCAGATTGATGCCTGTAACTGCATCTTCTCCCAACATAATGCCCGCAATGAATGCATCGGCCATAATCGAAAAAGACACAAAAAACGATGTTACTATTCCGCCTGTGAGCATAGAATAAAATTTCGACGAGATAAAGGTCTTTTTAAACATACCGCATTATACTCCCTATGACTCTTTTTCAATAATATTATATCATAGTTTGATAAGGATATCTACGCACAACGCCTCAGAAGACTGTGTGAACGCATGGGTTATAACATCACCAATAATCATGCATTCCGTATGAGTCTTAACAGCAACGTATTTATCCCACTTGGACTGCCTGTCACTCAGAGAGCTTACCTTCTTGGTCATTCTGTTGAAACTAATGAGAGATTCTATTCTCATATGAAGACAGAGTCACTTGTTGATCTGAAGGATCTCCTTAACAGAGGATGTCAGGCAAATGCTGCACCGGATGTACAAAACAAATTTACAATGAAAACTACTATGACAAGTCTACTCCGCAAACTCCGCCTCGATCTTTTCCCGCATTTTCTCTTTTAATGCATCCGGCGCAAAGGAAGCCTCCACAGAATTACGCAGCAATTGTCGTACCTCGTCCCCGGACAACCCAAACTGACGGATCAAAAGCTCATACTCCCGCGCTATTGTAGTGCCCTCGATGGAAGGATCGTCCGTATTCACTGTGACAAGGATTCCTCTCTCCATGAATTTCCGAAGCGGGAATCCGGAAAGATCGGCATAGATTGCCGTATTCAGATTACTGGTAGGACATAGTTCCAACGGAATCTTCTCCGCTGCCAGACGCTCCATCAGGCTCTCGTCCTCCGCCGCCCGCACACCATGTCCGATACGCACTGCCCCGAAATCCAACGCACACTGCACACTCTTGGGACCGTCCGCCTCACCGGCATGGATCGTAAAAGGTATCCCTCTGCGTCTCGCCTCAACAAAAAGATCCTCAAAATCAGCCGTCGGAAACAGAGCCTCCGCGCCAGCGAGATCTAACGCACAAACGCCCTTTCCCAGATACTCGCCGCACAGCTCCACCGTCTCCCGGTTTTCGGCCTGATTATTCGCATCCCGCATACAGCATAAGATCAATCCGCATGGCAGTCCGGACCGCTTTACGCCTGCCAATACCGCCACTATCGCCTCTCTCTGCGTCAGCTTCCGGTCACAGGATTTTTGCGGTGCAAAGCGGATCTCCGCATACATCACTCCCTGCGCGATCAATTCCGTACACAGATTGAAGGCTGCGTTCTCAAGACCTTCCCTCGTCTGGAGCAGAGAACAGGGAAATGCAAATTTTTCCAGAAATTCATTCAGATCTTTACAATCCGGTGATACCGTCAGCAGCGCGTTAAGCGCCTCGTCCGTCTCCGGAATCGGTATATCCTGCAGCTTAGCCAGCTGTCTTGCCGACTCCATGGAAATAGCACCGTCCAGGTGCAGATGTAGATCGATCATGCAGGTAAGTTTTCTCATACTGCTCCCTCCTTTTTTGTATATGGATCCACGCTGCCTTGCCGGATAGCGAAACGTTCCTTCGCCCGTTCACTGCGCCGCGATCTGCTCTGCCAGTTCATTCAGATAGACCCATCGCTCCATCTTCTCCTCCAGCTCGCTTTCCTTCTGTTCCTTCAACTGAGTCAGTTCTGTCAGCTTTGCCGAATTGGTGGCATTCTTTGCCATATCCGCGTCAAGGTTCTCAATCTCCTGCTCCAGCTTCGCGATCACCTCATCAATCGTGTCGTATTCTTTTTGTTCCTTGTAAGTGAACTTTAATTTCTTCTCATGAGTCCAGGTGGCACGTGCATCTGCTACATCACCGGTATTCTCTGCCGCAGTATCCGTCTGCTCCCCGCCTTTGAGGACCGCCTCTGCATGGCGGGAAGTTCCGTTTTCGACCGCCTCACCACCGCCAGCTTCTTTGTCCCGTTTTCGGTTTTCGTAATCGGTATAGCCTCCCTCATATTGCGCCAGCACACCGTCTCCCTCAAAAGCAAAGATCCGCCGCACCACACGGTCCAGAAAATAGCGGTCATGGGAGACAGTGATCACCACACCCGGATAACTGTCGAG
>CADBNO010000254.1 GCA_902796105.1 uncultured Lachnospiraceae bacterium
CCCGTACCGACGATCAGGATCCCACCGTCATAATTCCAATCCGTGATGGCAGCGATATCCTCCTGGGACAGAGAAGAAGTATTGTACTGATCGACCACCAAAAAGTCCATTTTCTCCAGATCATCCAGAATATCTTTCTGTTCCAGCTTATGGAGCTTTATCGGATACATATCTCCGCCCACGGATACCTGATCTCCACCCATATCCAGATAAGTCAGAGCTGAGTAGTTATCACTGAGGATCCCCATGTTCAGATATTCCGCCTCCGTTGTCAGGAATTGATCAAATTGTCTCACCGCAGCCTTTTTCCCTTTGGGATCCATCATAATGATCTTCAGCGTCTCTCCGGCTCCGCGCGAGGAATTATAATTGTCCTGCGATCTGCCGACCCGCATGGTAAACTGCTTCCTGCTTCCCTGCGGAAGCGATATTTCCGTATCGTATGCCGTCTCAGTGCTGTAATACATACCGATCGGCCGCAGCCGCACAGTACCGTCCCAGTCTTCTCCGTTATTCTGTATGGTAACCTGCACAGTGTAGCTGTCTTTGTCGCTGTCGAGCACCTCTGCGCCTATGTCAAACTTTCCGGTAGTATCCTCTGTGCTGTTTTCTGCTCTGGTAACCGTCCTCACACTGCATAACACAACGCAGCTTAACATAATACCGATAAACAGCAGTGCAAGCGACATCCGCCGTCTTCCGCACCGGAATTCTGTTGTTCTCTCGTGATACATGGCATTCCTCATCATGACTTCCAATCCTTTCTGCCGTTTTGGAAAAAACATCCTTATCTACTATAACAGATTCCCTCATGACCTGCAATGACCCTTTTTACACTACATTTTTGCCATATTTTCCACCACATTGTCCGCCTCGATAAACGCCGCGCCGACCGCGGTTCCCGCCAACGCCACGAGGATCACAAAATGATAGATCCCCATCGGCAGCTTCAGCCATTCAAACAGCAGATAGCTGACGCCACCGATCACGCCAACGCCAAGCATCATCACCGCCATGTTAAAAAAGCTGTTGATGTTGCCGCGAAGTGCACTGTATTCATCATCCCACGTCACATAGGGCGCTGCGCTGTCCAATCCCATTCCGACAGCAGTGGAGATCACCAGTGCCGCCAGCAATAACAGCGCATAAAACAACTGGATCCTGAGCGGTGCCCGCATATAAAAGCATATGACCCCATTCGCTGCCAACAATACCGGATAAGTAAACAGCACACTGACCGCAGCCTTGGCCCGCATCTGTATTTCATAGGAGACCGGGATGTATTTGAGCAGGCTCAAATGCTGCCCCTCCCTGGTAAACGCCGTGGAAGCGATGGAATTCATGGCTCCGGCGATCAGTCCCAGCGCGATCATCACAAAGGTCAGCAGAAAATCAGCTCTCTCTTTTCCCGCCTGATACAGCCGGATAAAATCTGCCATCGCCCCCTGATCTTTCGTAAAACGCAGCAGCAAAAAAGCCCCCACCGGCCAGATCAGATTAACATAGACACAGTTATTCGCAAACGCCTTGGTCCGTGTCAGAACCTTGATCTCCTTCACCAGACTTGCCACAAAAGGAGACCTCACGGTGATCCGGTCATAGTTGACCTTTGTCTTCCCGGTCGTTCCAAGCGCTGCCACTGTATAAAGCCCTTCCTGATAGAAAAGTTTACCTGCTCCGTAAAGTCCTGCTGCCAGACCGACATTTGCCGCCAGATACGCACCTAGATAACCGATGTTTCCCCTGCCTATCGCTTCAGCCAGCCACGGCACCGGAAAAAAGAAAAGATTCAAGGTTCTGAGGAACAGGTCTCCGCCGCTCCCCAAAAGCTCAACATAGGTTTCCACATTGATCTGTCCCATCCCGCGCAGCGAAAACAGGAACAGCACAGCAAACAGCACCAGGAGGATAGTCGAAGCATGATGAAAGACCTTTGCACTCCGCACTTTTTTCAGACAGACCGTCAAAAGCAGGCTATACAACGTACAATACACCATCGGCACAAGCGGGATCAACAGAGTTCCGAACACCGCGGAAACCACCGCGACGGGATGTAATGCCGCCGCCCATCCTTCCTCCTCTGCCACTGCCAGAAAATACCCGATAAACACCGCTGCCAGCATAAAGCATTCCATCAGGCTCTCCGCAACATAAGCATAAATAAATTTCGCTGCCATCAACTGATGAACCGGTATCGGCAGTGTCACGAAATGTTCCCTGTCAGAAGAAAAAAACAATACCCCGAACACTACCCATGTGCCAAACACCATGGAAAAAACCGATAGGATCTGCATCGCAAAAAGCATGCCGCCGCCTGGGTTGCCCGCAAGGATCAGCGCCTGTGTCATCACATAGCAGCAAAAGCCTACCACCACGCCACACGGCACCAGGATTCCCAGGATCACCGCCACTGCCAACACCCTGTATAAGGTGCGCTTCGGAAGCATCATCTGTGTATTTTTATATAAGATCCGGATCAACGATCGGATACCTGACATTTTGTTTTCCCCCTGTTTTCCTGCTGTTTGGGATCCTCAGATTTTACAGCTGCTGTCATGGCGTTTCATGACTTCCATGCCTGCCGCGGCTGTCACCCCTGTCTTGCCGTTTCATGGACAACCCCGCCCGTCATTTCGATAAAGATCGTCTCCAGGCTTTTGCCCGGATGTGCCTCTTCCAGCGCCTGTATTGTTCCCTGGTACAAAAATTTTCCATGATTGATGATCAGGATCCTGTCGCAGAGCTTCTCCGCCACCTCCAGCACATGCGTGGAGAAAAGCACCGCGTTCCCTTTGTCCGCATGTTCCCGCATCATCTGCTTTAACGTATATGCCGCCGTTGGGTCCAGTCCCGTCATCGGCTCGTCCAGGATCCACGCCGGCGGATTGTGGATCAGCGCGGCTATGATCATGGTCTTCTGCCGCATGCCATGAGAATATTCCCGCATCGGCATCCCCAGTGAATCCTCCATACCAAACCGTGCCACCAGCTCCGGGATCCTGCTCTTTCTCTCCTGCGCGGATATCCCGTACAGATCCGCGATATAATGGATATATTCCAGTCCCGTGAGCTGCAGCAACACATCCGGATCATCCGCCACATAGGCAAAGTTTCTCTTGGCCTGCACCGGCTCCTTCACGATGTCAAATCCCCGAATGGACGCGTTCCCCTGCGTCGGTTTCAAAATTCCTGTCAACATCTTGATCACTGTAGTCTTACCTGCACCGTTCGGTCCGGCAAAGCCCACGATCTCACCCGGCCTGATCTCAAAGGACAGATCGTCCACAGCCTTCGGCCCCTTGCCATATATCATTGATAAGTGTTCTGCCTTGATCATATGATTCTTCTCCGTTTGCATGCATCCTTGCGGACGCGATCTCCTATAAGATCCAACAAGTCTCCCCAAAAAGAAAATCCGCCCACCCCGGTCTGCGAACACCTTTTGCCCGCAGACCGGATTGTACGGAATCCGTCTTTATTTCTTAAACAACGTATTTAAAATTCCTCTCTTTAACACCTGTACGCCGGTGCTGATCCCCGCGTTTACCAGCTTATTCTCAATCTGTTTTTTCCGGCGCTCGCTCTCTTTTGCCTTCTGCTCCGCCTCTTTCTCTTTCTTCTTGCGGATTTCCTCCTCTTGTTTCTCCAACCGTTTTCTGGCTGCTTCCAGTTCTCTCTCTTTCTGCTTCAGGGCTGCCGCTTCTTCCCGTTCTTTCTGCTTCTGGGCTGCAGCCTCTTCCTTCTCTCTCTGCTTCTGGGCTGCGGCCTCCTCCTTGGCTTTCTGTGCTTCGAACTCCGCACGCTCCTTTTCCAATTGTGCGCGTTCCGCCGCCAGCTTCTCCGCCTCAGCATCCTTCATGGCTTTGTCCTGCAGCACTTCATAAGCGGAGACATTATCCACCGCCTGATCATACTTACTCATGCCGTCTCTGGCCATCAGATTCTGCTTCGTCGCATCCTGGGCAGGTCCCATCAGGCTCTGCGGGCAGATGATGGAAGTCTTCTGTGCCATGGTGGGCACGCCCTTCTCATCCAGGAAGGAAGTCAGCGCTTCGCCCACGCCCAGCTCCATGATCACATCCTCCGCCTTGAAGGAAGGATTAGCGCGGAAAGACTGTGCCGCCACCTTCACTGCCTTCTGCTCTGAAGGCGTATACGCACGCAGCGCATGCTGCACCCTGTTGGACAGCTGTGCCAGCACCGCGTCCGGAATGTCACTGGGGCTCTGGGTCACAAAATAAATGCCCACGCCTTTGGAACGCACCAGCTTCACCACCTGCTCAATCTTCTGCACCAGCACCTTAGGTGCATCTGCGAACAACATATGCGCCTCGTCAAAGAAAAACACCAGCTTCGGCTTGTCCAGATCTCCCGCCTCCGGCAGCTTCTCAAAGAGCTCCGCCATCATCCACAGCAGGAAACTTGCATACAGCGTGGGATTCTGCACCAGCTTCACGCAGTCCAGAATATTGACCATACCCTTGCCGTACACATCTGTGCGCATCCAGTCGAAGATATCCAGATCCGGCTCTCCGAAGAACAGGTCGCCGCCCTGGGTCTCCAACGGCAGCAATGCCCGCACGATACCGCCCAAAGACTGGGTGGACATATTTCCGTAGGACAATGTATACTCGTCCTTGTGCTCCGCCACATAATTGATGGTGGTGCGCAAGTCTTTCAGATCGATCAAAAGAAGCCCTCTGTCGTCCGCGATCTTAAAGATGATATTCAGCACGCCTTCCTGCGCCGGTGTCAACCCCAGGATCCTCGACAGAATATCCGGTCCCATATCGGAGATCGTCGCCCGCACCGGGTGTCCGCCCTCCTGATAGATATCCCAGAAACACACCGGATAAGCCTTGTAGGAGAACTCACGTCTGATACCGAACTTGTCAATCCGCTTCTCCATTCCGTCGGATTGTACACCCGGCTCCGCAAGGCCGGACACATCCCCCTTGATATCACACAAAAATACAGGCACTCCTGCATCGGAAAAAGACTCTGCCATCGCCTTCATGGTGATGGTCTTACCGGTACCGCTGGCACCGGCGATCAGACCGTGTCTGTTCGCCATGTTCAGCTGCATGCATACCCGCTCTCCGTCAGCGAGCCCCATATAAATCTTACCGTCTGTATACATTGCTTTTCTTCCTCACTTCTGCATAGCTTAAAGCGCTATGCTGATTCAACACAACAATATTGCTGCCATAAAACCTAAATATTATGTCCTATATATTGGCTCGTCTGTTAAGCCTCGTCATACAGCTTCTGGATGAAATCGCGCACCTGGATATTGTTCTCCGGTGTGGTGTTCTCCAGTGTCGCATGGATAAAGGGTTTTCTTTCCTTCATAAATTTGATCACGGAAGTATAATCCATCTGCCCAAGTCCCGCGCCCACAGACACCAGCTTGTCATCCTCCACCACAAAATCCTTCAGATGCACCATCGCCACATCCGGTCCCAGCACATCGATCGCCTCGTCTACGATCGCCACCTGATCCTTGTAGTTGCAGATATCCAACAGATTCACCGGATCTAAAATGATCTGCAGATTCGGAGAACCGATCTCGTCCAGTACTCTCCTCGCCCGCTTGGGATTGCATACAATATGCTTCCACACCGGCTCAATGGCCATCACTACACCCATCTGTTCCGCGTATTTCACCACAGGACGCAGGTTCGTGATAAAGGTCTGAAGCGCCTCCTCCCCATGGCACTCCGGCACATAGGTATAGGTCTCATTGGGCGCCCCTGTCTCCGTGCCGACCACACCGCATCCCAGCCAGGACGCAAACCGCAGATGCGCCATGTACCGATGCGTGATCTGCGCCAGCTTCTCCGGATTCGGATTCGCCAGATTTAAGTAGCACCCCAACACCGCAATATCCACATGGTTCTTCGCAAACACATTCTTGATATACATTGCAAGTCCCGGCGTCAACGCCTCGTCCGTGGTGGGAAACTCATTTATCACCTTCGCCAGTGCCAGATGCCCGCACTTGAATCCAAGCTCACTCACATCCGCGATCCTCTCCTCAAACGGGAGCTTCTTTGTGTCATGTAATCTGATCCCTAACTGCATAGCTGCCTCCTTATTTTTCTTACTCGTACTTCTCCAGATCATCCACTCCGATCAGCTCATACGCCTCGCCGTCCTGCCCTTCAATGGTCACATGATCCAGGGTCAGTCTCGCCACATTCCTCGCAAACAGCCCTCTCTTGCTGCTGGCCTCCACGCCCTCTGACATGGCGGGCTTATCGCACTTCGGGTTCTCCGCATAGCTGATATGGATATTTTTCATGTAGATTTCCTCAATCTTTGCCTCCGGCAATCCGTCAAAATATCCTGCCGCCACATGACAGTTCGTGCAGTCCATATTTTCAAACACCATCTTTTTAATAACAGGTGTTCTTTCATCTACGGGATAGACCTCTCTGGACTGAACGTACTCCGTCTTGCCGTCCGGATCGCAGAAGTAGAACGCATTCACCACAAGGGGTGTCATCACATGATCCAGTGTCAGGTTACGGAACACAATATTGCTCAGGATCGCGTCCTTGCCGCGTCCGCGTCTGGTCTTGATGCGCAGCCCTCTGTCTGTATGGCGGAAAATGCAGTCCTCCACCGTCAGATTCACCACGCCGCCGGCCATCTCACTGCCCACAGTCACGGCGCCATGTCCATTCTCCATCAGACACTGACGCACATGGATATTCTCGGAAGGCGTCTTATGCTTCCTGCCCATGTAGATCTTGCCGCTCTTCACCGCGATACAGTCATCGCCCAAAGAGAATGTCACACCCAGGATCTCCACATTCTTGCAGGACTCCGGATCCAGACCGTCCGTGTTGGGCGAATCCGCCGGATTATTCACGGTCACACCGATAAATTTCAGATTGTCACTAAAGTACGGATGCAGCGTCCAGGAAGGAGAATTGCAGAATTTCACACCCTGCAAGGTAATATCCTTACAGCCGCTGATAAAGAACAGGCGGGGACGGAACGCAATGTTCATCACCTTGGGATCCTTCCACCATGTTTCCTTGGAGGCATTGCCGTTGATCACACCCTTACCGTAGATCACCACATCCTCCACGCCGATGCCGCAGATCACGCCGGAGAACATCGGCAGGGGATTGCCCTCCCAGGTACCCAGATTGTACTCATCCTTCTCATCATAGCTCTCGATCATGCCGGGGAACGTAGGAAATTTCGCCCGATCCGTAAATGCACGCAGCTCCGCGCCTTCCGCCAGCTCAATTCTCGTATGGCTCTTCAGGAACAAACTGGAAATACGATACACGCCCGCCGGGAAATAAACTCTGCTGTCCGCCGGACACGCCATGATCGCCGCCTGGATAAAATGGGTATCATCATGCTCCCCATCGCCCTTAGCGCCAAACTTTTTCACATCCAGCGACACAAACTCATAAGCGGTCCTGAAGCTGACTTCCCCCAATTTCTCTCCCTTTGCACAGGTATCCTGATCCGTGCAGGTATACACCTCCACCTTCTGTTCACTGTCCGGGATCAAACCAAACAAAGACGTGATCGTCCTGTCTGTCACGCCGTACGTCTTCCCATTGATATCTATCACATAAGCTGCTTTTGTAAAATATCTGCCGCCATCCGCAATCTCGACCGTCGCGCTTCTGGCCGTCTTCATCACCAAACTGATCTCCATAATTTCCTTCTCCTATCCGACTTTTTTCTATGTTTAAGCAACCACTCCGCAGCTCTATACCCTGTTTACATATTTCTCTGCCAGCAGGATATCCGCGTCACACGCCCTCAAAACCGCTGTTTTGAACCGCTCTGCATCCGCTGGATCCTTCGCCGGTGCATTTTCCCCATAAAATTTGTCCAACGTCTCTCGTACATTCCGCTTGAACAGATCTGTCAATTCTCTGTAATATTCATATATCTCCGGACTCATGAGTTCGATCGTACGGATCCACATATCCGCTGCTTTGGAAGCATTTGCAAAGGTATGATCCGCTGCCAGCATCCCGTCCCACGCGCGCATCTGTGCGATCAGATCCGGATACCCTTCCTTCTTATTGCAGGTCGTCTCATATGCCACATATACCGGATAAGCCAATCCTGCTGCCGTCCACACATCCTCATCCGCCGTTTTTAAGTCAAACACGCCTTCCGCTGTTCTGGGCAGCGCTTTCAACTCTTTCACTGCCTCCGCGGCAGCTGCTGCATCCCCCTTTTTCACCGCCTCATACGCGGTCTGCAATTTTTCCATCAACCCCATGGCACATACCTCTCTTTTTGTTTTTCTGTCCATCTGTGACCTAAAAAATCCTACTTTACATTATACCGATTTTCTTACCCACAGGCAATAGCAAAATCCTCTTTGTCTGCTTTGTCTGTTTACAGCCAGGCCCACCTACTGTACATCCTGCCGCTCAGATTCACCGGAATCTGTTCCCCGCACAACCGGGATAGCCGTGTCTCCCTTGGAAAAGAGCCAAAACCGAACCACTGCCGCAACCGTCATGCAGATATCAAACAGGAAAAAGAGCAAAATGAATATACC
>CADBNO010000255.1 GCA_902796105.1 uncultured Lachnospiraceae bacterium
CGATAACGGATCATGACAGGGATAACAGCTTCTTCTTATAGCCGTTAAACTCTTCATCGCCGATAATTGCTGCATCTTTGAGCTTCATCAGGTTCTGCGCCTTCTTCTGCAGCTCGCTGATATCGCTGTAAGGCTGGAAGATGTCGTCGATAACCTTCTGCTCAAAGCCCTTGTATTCTGCTTCGCTAAGGAATCCGATAGTGGTCAGAGAGCCAAGCTTCTGCAATCTGCTCACGATATCTTCTTCCGCTTCCATCGTCTGAACAATTTCATTCTTCTTAGCCTGGAATTCTGCATCGTTGATCCAACCGCATCTCTGCAGGGTAACGATACAGGAAATCTGGCTCTTTATCTTTGCCTCGGAGCTGTAATCGATAGTAGTCATCTCGTTTACCAGTTCCTGCTTCTTGACTGCAAATTCTTCCGGTGTGAACAGGAAGGTCTGGGAGATGGTAGTCAATCTCATCAGTTTGTGCTCCAATACGGGCAGACTCTCGTTCATGCGGATCTTAGTATCGTCGGATACCTGTCTGATGAACTGCTCGTACTGTGCCTCGGAAATGATCTCACATTCCTTGAGGATAGGCCATTTGTTGATCTTATCAACCGTCATTTCCTCTGTATCGCTGGAAGAGTACTGTACGGATCTGGTAATGTCAGAACAGATGGTAGAATACTCATCATCCGTAAGGATCTCAAACAGATAGAGGATCAACAGTTTCTTCAGGTTCTGACGCAATACATCGTTTGATACGGTTACCAGATCAGAACACTCCGCGATCGTGGATTTCTTAAACTCATCGAACTCAGCTGCGGACAGGAAACCAACCTCGCTGTACTGCAGATTTACTTTTACTTTGTTAAAGAACGAATCCAGACCGTTGAGTACGCTGATGTACTCGGCCTTGGTGCTCTTGTATTCTTTTTCGGTGATCATACCGGTCTGATAGATCGCTTCCAGTTTCTCCAGCTTCTTCTTGTATTCCTCTACGGAAATAACCGATGCCTGAGCAGGAGCTGTCGGAGTAGGCGCAACCGGTGTCGGTGCTACGGGAGTGGGTACCACAGGAGTGGGAGCCACAGGCGTCGGTGCTACCGGTGTCGGTGCTACAGGCACGGGTGCAACCGGAGTAGGAGCAACGGGCGTAGGAGTCACAGGAGCCGGAGCTATCGGTGTTGCGGGCGGAACAACAGGAGCTGCGGGTGCAGGATCTGCAGGTGCCGCCGGAGCGGGAGCCACAGGCGTAGGAGCCGGTGCTGCAGCCGGATTTGCTGCCATGATCAGATCATTCAGCATATCCATTGCCTCATTCAGATTCTTCAAACCGGGCAGACGTACCTGGAGTTTCTGTGCGCCGTAAAGAGAAGCAACACGAACATAAATGATCAGCGCATCCAATCCCTCATATACAGATTTTTCAATTTTCTTGATGGATTTTATCTCATAATTGCTGATGTCACCGCTATATTCCCGCTGGCTGCTTTCCAGATAAATGATTCCCTTACCGCTGATCATCTCATCTGAAATCTCCAGATATAATGATTTCTCGTTTCCGTCAATTTTTCTCAGGATTCCCCTGGGTACATCGCAGTGAAAAACGCCGTTTGCCATATGCCTTCGCCTCACTTCTCATTCTGATATATTCTTACTAAAAATTATAGTCTAAATTGAAGCATACAATTCAAAACCTTTTACTTTAATAGTATAAATAAAATCCTAAAGGATGTCAATAGACAGGAATTGAAGTAATTGCTTACAAAAATCAAAAAATCGATTTTTTTCACAATATGTAGTGGGAAAACCAAAGGTGACCCGCCTACATTTTGCGTTTAAAATAATTTTTCTTCACAGAAATTGTCACAAATTGTCAGTTATGCGGTAATGATGGTGCCTTTTTTGCCCCGGATCGCATCTTTGACGCATGCCATGGAAGTGATCAGGACTTTTCCGGAGGGAACCTCCTCCAAATAGGAAATAGCAGCTTCTATTTTTGGAAGCATGGTACCGGATTCAAACTGACCGGCAGTGATCAGTTCCCGGGCCTGAGAAACAGTCATGGAAGCGATCGGTTTCTGCCCGGCAGTATTGTAATCCTCGTAGACGCATTCCACGTTGGTCAGGATGATCAGCTCCTCCGTCTTTAATTCTGCGGCAAGTTTCCCGGCAATGGCATCCTTCTCGATCACGGCTGATGCACCTTTGAGAACGCCTTTCTGGTCGATAACGGGAATGCCGCCGCCCCCGCAGGCGATCACCACCTGATCGGCGTCTGCCAGCGTGCGGATGGCATCAATCTCCACAATCTCCAAAGGCTTTGGTGCGGCCACTACCCGGCGGAATCCTTTGCCGGGAGTTTCCTGTACGTAATTTCCTTTTTTCAGTTCAATCTCGGCATCCTCTTTGGACATATAGCGACCGATCACCTTGTTCGGCTCATAAAATGCCTCGTCGTAGGGATCCACGGTAACCTGTGTCAGGATCGTGCTCACGGGCTTGGAGATACCGCGATTGATCAGCTCGGCGCGCAGTGCGCTCTGGATATCGTATCCCACATATCCCTGACTCATGGCGGAGCAGACGCACATCGGCGCCGGGGTATAATCGATATATACGCGGCGCAGCTCGGTCATTGCTTTATGGATCATGCTGACTTGAGGTCCGTTGGAATGGGTGATGGTCAATTGATAGTCTGCTTCCACCAGATCGGCGAGTGCCTTGGCGGTGACTTTTACAGCATCCCTTTGCTCTAAGGTTGTATAGCCCAAAGACTCATGCCCAAGAGAAACAACCACTTTCTTTTTGCTCATATTATTTCCTCATCTCGTGTCGTGTTTTTAGATAATAAGTATATCATATTTGAAGTTTTTTTACAATTGTTTCCTCGAGTACCTGAAAATAATTTTCGAAGGTTTTGCCGCAGCAGGCCGGATCGCGGATGGCAATGCCGGGTACCCGCAGGCCGATCAGGGAAAAGCCCATGGCCATACGGTGGTCTTCGTAGGTATTTACAATGCCGGAATGCGGTGTGCCCGGGTATATGGTAAGTTTTCCGCCGTCTGTATCATCCATTTCGCAACGGATCCCCAGACTGGTCAGCTCATTCACGATCGCCTGCATCCGGTCGCTTTCCTGCATCCGGATATGACCGATGCCCTTGATGATCACCGGAGCGTCCGCAAAAGGCGCAATCGCGGCCAATGTAATGGCCTGATCCGAGCAGGCGGACATGTCGACTGTGATCCCGCGCAACCCGTCGGGCGGCGGCAGAACAACAATGCCCTCCACGGTCTCCCGGATCGGACAGCCCATCTGTT
Source organism: uncultured Lachnospiraceae bacterium (assembly GCA_902796105.1). Lineage (GTDB taxonomy): Bacteria > Bacillota > Clostridia > Lachnospirales > Lachnospiraceae > Acetatifactor. The sequence continues at coordinate 3,316 of CADBNO010000255.1, forward strand.
CCAAAATATGCAGAAAGGCAACATCCCCCTGCAGGGAGTCGAAATGCACATGCTCCACCAGTACCGGCACACGTAAAAGTGCAGCAGCGGCGTAAAAATAGCAGGCGGCGGAAGCGTCGGGTTCAATGCGGTATTCCTGCGACTGATAGTGCTGTCCGGCATCCGTGACAAAGAGATCCGGCGCAGGGACACTTACGTTTACGCCAAATTGTGCCATCATTTTGCGGGTCATTTCGATATACGCCATGCCGTGGCTGCCTTCCATATGTATGGAAAAAGGGCGTTCGGAAAGGCAGGAGGAGATCAGCAGTGCGCTTAAAAACTGACTGCTTTTGTCTATGTTGATGGTGATATGATCTCCGGCAAACCCGTTGCTTTTCAGGGTGAACGGGAAAAAGCCATCCTGCTCCAGGCACTGCACTTCGCAGCCCAGTTCGCGAAGTGAGGTAAGCAGCGGGGACATAGGGCGTCTGCGCATCTGTTCGGAGGCATCCATATGATAGCATCCGTGGGAAATCCCCAGATACGCGGTGAGAAAACGGGCTGCCGTGCCGGCGCTTCCCACATATAAGGAGGCTTCACTGCGGGGGACGCTGCCGCCGTGCCCGGTGACGGTGATCGTTCGGGCAGCTTCATCCACAATGGTTTCGAAGCCCAGTGCCTGCACGCATTCCAGAAAATGCCTGGAGTCGTCGGAAAAAAGAGCTCCTTTTAAAACGGAAGTCCCTTCAGCCAAAGTGGCAAGGAGCAGTGCACGGTTTGTGATGCTCTTGGATCCTGGAACCTGCACGGCGAGCGGAGATGCAAACGAAGCTCCGGATGCCTCCTGCAGGCAGGGAACATGATAGAGATCTGTGTCTGGATCGTAGTTTACGGAATGAAATTTCATCTTGTGCCTATCCTGTTCTGAGTCTGATCTGTCGTGATCGATCTCAATGCGTGGTTTTGCACCTGATTTCGCCATTGATCTCCATGCATGGTTTGGCACCTGGTTTCGCCATTGATCTCCATGCATGGTTCGGCGCCTGATTTCCTTGAGACGTTTCGGTGCCTTTTATCCGGTATTTCCCGGAAACGGTATTGTATGTATATGAGTATAACGAATACGGATGCGAATGTCAAAATATTATGAAAAAAGAGTGTATAACCCTTGACATTCGGGGTGGACTATTGTATGATATAATTCATAATAAACCTAGTAAGATAGTAGGAAAAGAAAAACGGGGAGGAACGTAAAAATGGGCAGAATTTATACGAAGGCAACGGAACTGATCGGTCATACGCCGTTGTTAAAGCTTGAAAATTACAGTAAAGCGGCGGGCGCGGATCAGGCAGTGATCCTGGCGAAGCTGGAATATCTGAACCCGGCAGGGAGCGTGAAGGACAGAGTGGCGCTCTCCATGATCGAGGATGCAGAGAAGAAGGGAATATTGAAAGAAGGTTCAGTGATCGTTGAGCCGACATCCGGCAACACCGGTATCGGATTGGCCAGCGTCGGTGCGGCAAAGGGATATCGCACCATCCTGACTCTTCCGGAGACTATGAGCGTAGAGCGCAGAACGTTGTTGAAGGCATACGGGGCAGAACTGGTCCTGACAGATGGAGCCAAGGGGATGAAGGGCGCGATCGAGAAGGCGGAGGAGCTGGAGCGGGAGATTGAAGGTGCTGTGATCCTGCGGCAGTTTGACAATCCTGCTAACCCTGCCGTACATGCGGCGACTACCGGACCGGAGATCTGGGAGGATACGGACGGTAAGGTAGATATCCTGGTATCCGGCGTGGGTACCGGCGGTACTCTGACAGGTGTGGGGACTTATCTGAAGTCCAGAAACCCCAAGGTGAAGGTTGTGGCGGTGGAACCGGCAGATTCTCCGGTATTATCCGGCGGAAAGCCCGGTCCGCATAAGCTGCAGGGGATCGGTGCCGGTTTCGTTCCGTCTGTGTTGAACACGCAGGTATATGACGAGATCATCACGATCACGACAGAGCAGGCATTTTCGGCGGGTAGAGATATTGCGCACAAAGAGGGGATCCTTGTGGGTATCACATCCGGTGCAGCGGTTTACGCGGCAAAAGTGCTGGCACAGAGACCGGAAAATGTGGGGAAGACGATCGTGGCAGTGCTTCCGGATTCCGGCGAC
>CADBNO010000256.1 GCA_902796105.1 uncultured Lachnospiraceae bacterium
ATACGAAGAAAGAACACCCCAACATATAGTCTTCGACATTTTACTGTACTGGTTTGAAAAATGTCCTTGACAAGGGGTACACTTTACTCTGATAATGGCATAAGCTTTTCTACCTATTATACAAGAAGACAGAGAATAGAAGTGTATCCCGCATAGGGATATGCTCCTATTTTCTGTCTTTTTGTGTTTTCCGGAAATTCTACGAAGGGAGGAAATATGTTTTTGAAACCACACACAAAAAAAGCAGCAAAAAGAGGATTAGCACTCCTTCTTTCTGTTGCAATGCTCGGTGGATCCGTACTGACGGATGCCGGCATCCTGCGTGTGAGTGCAGCAGAGACGCAATCCCCTGTGGAGGAACAGACACCAGATCAACAATCGACAGATCTGATCTATTTTGCCACACCGGATACTGTTTCGGAAGAGAAAGCACCGGTATCTGCCGGTGATACTCTCGCAACGCAGGTCAAAGAACCCCAGACAACAACCTATCTGGGCGAGTTCGACTTGAAAGAACAGATCACAGCCTACACTGTGACGGTTCAGGACCAGGACATTGCTGAAGTAGAGACCGTAGAAAAGAATACGGAAGTCAGCATGACGCTCGCTTGGTCGATGGACACATACAGTATCACAAACGAGGAGGGCTTGGCAGCCTTTACCTACACCCTGCCCGAAGGGATCGATTGGGAAGAGGTGGATACTGTATCTGACATGACCGGATATCTGGTAGAGGGAAACAAGCTGACCGTCTATCAGACAGCAAAGAAGGATGCAGGAGCAGTAGAAGGCAGCCTTTCTATCTCCGGTCTGTTTGCAGCAGACGTGGTACAGGATCCGGAAGGAACACTTGTGTTCCCGGATGGGACTGCATTTATCGCTGCAAGCGTAAAGAAATCCGGTCTGACATGGAGCGATGTCACGACGGAAGAATGGGCGGCAAAGGGATTGCTTCCTTATGAGAATTATGTATACGGTGAAGCAACCCAGAGCGGATACTTTGAGTATGACAGAAACCTCGTCAAGTACTATGACGCGATCCTTGACCTTGACACAGATGAGCTGTCCGAGGAAGACGCAGAGTATGTAAAACAGATCGAATTTGTAGTGAACGGTGGTCTGGGCGAGATCGCAGAGGATACATACTTTGAGTATGTGGAGGATGTGGATACGATCATCGCCATGGCAGAAGAAGGACTTGATCTGAACAAGTTCTTTTACGGTAACGACCTGTTTGGGACCACACTGGATGATCTGTATGCCTTAAGGGAAGATGGGGACGACCTAAATACGCTTCTCATGAAGAAGAGTTCCAAGTACAAGGATATCTCCGTAGCACGTGCGGTAGAGATTGGCGGACAGATCGCAGTAGCAACTACTGTAGCAGCATATCTTCCTATCTTAATGGCACCTGCCGGTGGCAGTTCTATCGCAGGACTTCTCGGAGCAGGCGCAGCCAACTCGGTAACGAGCATGTTTAAGATGAACACTGGTTCCGTGGGAAGTATCCCCGCATTCGGACCGAATGCACACGGCCCTTTGTGGGACATCACCACTGCTCAGGAAGAGCAGGGCGGCCCTACCATGTGTGCAGGTTTCGGCAAAGGTTTGAAGACTGGTGATCAGTTAGAAGAAGTTGATGCAAGCAACCTGGTGGATGAGGATCAGGAAGCTGCCATCACTGCCATGTTGGAGCTGTATGACATCTATCGTTACGGTGACAGCGGGGATGAAAACAACCAGACCCATCCACTTAAAGTCCTGACGCAGTGCATGATCTGGTATGTGCTTGGTGGAAACGGTCTTTCCTACGACACGACATCCGGTACCTTTACCAATATGGTATCTGTCATGGATGAGGCGATGAGCAACATCGGACTGTCTGCAGCAGAGGTTGCCTGGGCGAACAGCATGATGGAGCAGTGGGCGGAGTATTATCATTATTATAATGATGATTCTTATGTACTTCCTAAACACAGAGTAACAACAGTCCACTTTTGGGATCATGTAGGCGGCGGCGCTAAGCAGCCGTTGATCACTTGGGTATCAGAAGCGGAAGTTGAAAACCCTCATTACGGCCGCCTTTTCGCTGAGAAGGTGGACGAGAATGGAAATCATTTGGCAGGATGTGCGTTTGGTATATACAACGAAGATGGAACAGCATACACATCTTTTATCATAGGTGATGAGAGACATATCGAAGAGAATATACTCCTTCCCAATGATACGCTTACAAGAACCTTTTATATTAAAGAATTAGCCGCACCTACGGGCTATCAGAAAGATGAAGAATTACACAAAGTTGTCATCACTGAAGCTGAATCCGAAACAGATGGCGTAACGGTAACCTTCGTCAATAAAACCCAAAAGCCCCACATCCGCGTGGTCAAGTATGAGGCAGGTAGCAATAACACCTACGTAACCGGCTTTGGTGAGTACCAGATCCTTAATTCGGCGGGGGCAGTAGTAGAAACCCTTAACCTCGGTGAAGGTGGTCCGCAGGCTTTATATCTGGATCCCGGAAACTACACCTTGCATGAGGTGACACCGCCCAAGGGATACCTTCCCGGAGCAGATGTACCCTTTACTGTATCCGGCAACTTCTTTACCGATAACGGCGAAGCAGCAATGTACGATGATTACACCAAATACCGTTTCGCTAAGATCGACGCAGATACGAACGCTCCGCTTTCCGGTGCGATCGTGGAGCTGTACAAAGCAGACGGTTACGGAAATTATTCTACAGCAGACAGGATCGACCGCTGGACAACAGACGGTACCCTGCACGAAGTAAACAGATTGGAGATCGGTCAGCAATATGCCTACGTGGAAGTAGCCGCTCCCGACGGATACATGACCGCAGAACCTATCTTCTTTACGGTAGAGAGTACAGCAGAGCCTGTGACGATCACCATGAAGGACTCCAAAAGAAAATACAGTATCTTAAAAATCGACGAATCAACAGGAGAAGCCCTTGCCGGCGCAAGACTCCAGCTGTGGGATATCGACGGCAACAATCAGCCTACCGTGATGCTGGATGAGTGGACATCCACGACAGAGGCACACGTGATTGAGGGCCTTGCTGCAAAATCTTATCTGATCCGAGAGATCGAAGCACCTGCCGGATATACCAATTTTGGTGATAAGATCATCACCTTTGGACATATCCACAGTGCAAGTTGCTATACGACCGGCACAGCTGCATTTACCCATGTTGGCTATGCACAGCCTAATTCCACCACATGGAACACGACGATCAATGGAACGATGAGCAGCACCTCCGATAGCGCGGCTCTCACAGGATTGAGCGGCACAACGACCACATATATTGACAGCGCAGGTCAGGTAGATGAAGACGAAGACGAGGATCCCATCAACGGATACAACTATCGTACCGGTTATACGATCGATGTTACTCCAGGAGAGATCATCCGGTACCGTGCGTTGATGCGTATACCGGGCATCAACGACGAACCCAGCCCGATGATGCTGTATACAGACAGATCCTGGTGGCAGGTTACGTATGACACAGACTCCACCACCGGACAGATCATCAGTGATAAGAGATACCTGTCAAGCTACAGTAATGACTTTGCCAAAGAATATATAAGGCATGAGAGCGGACATGACGAGCATGAAGATATCGACTGGACCGTTCTCCAGTGGGGTTATAGCACCGGTGACAGCGGTGCATACAGCGAGTACCGGGTGGAAGGCGATGAGGATGATGGTACTGACTGGCCGTGGAACAGACCTGTACTCAGCCGCAGTGATGAGGGCGGATGGGTAACTACCGGATCCACACTGACTACCGGAAACTATGGATTCAAAAACACCTGGTTTCCTAACGCCTCAAGCTATGACTTTTACAAGATGACACTCGACGAAAGCTATGAAAACGGTGGTACGGATCAAGTCCTGCCCTCCGTATACGGCACTAAGCGAGCGTGGAAGTATGATTCTTATGAGAATCCCAACAACTGGCAGGCCGATGAGACCTATGTGATCTATGACAGTTTTGTGGTTCCCGACGGAGCAACATCCATCACGATCACCTTGAACAGTGTAGAAGAGGCATTTGAGAGATCTGACTTAGAGCACGCGATCACCATCTACCGTGAGGTAAATGAGCTGACCTGTGGAATGGAACAGGGAGATTTGACCAATCAGACCGTAGAAGTAGGCAATGTCGGTACACCGGTACACCATATCTCTATCAAGAAAGTAGAAGGTAACGGATCCGGTTCCCAGACTTCCCTGAGCGCAAGAGCATCCCTCGCAGGAGCGAGCCTTGAGCTGAGAAACGCAAACAATGCAGTTGTAGAAAGCTGGGTATCTGACGACAAAGCCCATTACATCACAGGCATTGAGCCTGGAACTTACACACTGGTGGAAGTAGCAGCCCCCGCGGGTTACGCGACAGCCGCACCCATGACCATAGTGGTACAGGATACGACTACCCTGCAGACCTTCTTCATGGAAGACAAACCGACCAGCGTGAAAGTGTTCAAACTTGACAGAGCAAATAATGAAGCACTGGCAGGTGCGACATTGCAGATCTGGACAGCGGATGATGCCGGCACTCCGATTTCTCTTTACAGAGATTTCGTAAGCGGACTTACCGAAAAGACCTTTGATAAGATGCCGGTCGGTAAATATGTCCTGATCGAAACAAAAGCACCGGAAGGCTACAAGATCGCAGACCCCATTGTATTTGATGTATTGGATTCTGCTGACCTGCAGACCGTGACCATGTATGATGATGCGATGGAATTGCACGTGAGCAAAAAGGAAGTAGCCGGTTCCGAGGAGCTTCCCGGAGCACAGCTGCAAATCTTTACGACCAAGGAATCCGATGGAACTGCGGACAAGATCTATGACAGCTGGACATCCACTGATGAAGAGCATGTGATCAATAAGATCCCCGCAGGGAACTATATCCTTCGTGAGATCCGCGCACCGAAGGGCTACCTTGAGGCAAGCGATATTGCCTTTACCGTGACCACAGACCAGATCATCCATACCGTGACGATGGAAGATGAGTCGATCGACATCACGATCGATAAGCAGGACGTACATACTCATGAAACACTGGTCGGCGCGCAGCTTGCCATCGCTAAAAAGGAAGTCGTAAACGGTTATGCCGTTCCCGGCAAGATGGTAGACGAGTGGACTACAGACGGTACACCTCATGAGATCCATGCGATTGAGGCAGGCGACTATGTGATCTATGAGATCTCTGCTCCGACCGGATACAGCCGTATCGGTTATAAAGAGATCACGATCGCACCGATCAGTACCGTACAGCCTTTTGTGGTAGAGGACGACTACGACTTTATGCCTTTTAGCTTAAAGAAAGTAGACGGAACTACCGGAGAAGTGATTGAATCTGATGCGGAATTTACTCTGTATGAGTGGAGTGCAGCGGCAGGAAATTATGTCGTCAGCCCTAACTTTGAGATTGTCCGCAAAGCAGACAAGACCTATTCCGTAAGCCGCCTTACCACTTCCCAATATGCAGCATGGAGTGCATGGACAGACGGAAATCTTTACTGGACACCGGATAACCAGGGTGACTATTACTTTGTAGAGAGCAAGGCTCCTACTGGATATGTGTCAGATGCAACACCGGTATATATCAATGTACTTGACTCGGAGCTGATCAATAACCTTGATGCTACATACAAGGCAGCAAACGCTGACCCTTCGGTCTATCCGATCAATGACAGTACTGTATTCGCAAACCAGAAGACACGTAACCTGTTCACGAAATCTGATATCGTGTCCGGCGAAGTCTTAAGCGATGCGATCCTCCAGATCCTTGAGATCACCGGAGAGAACATTGACGGTTCTTTCATAACAACACCTGTTGAGAGCTGGACATCGGACAAGACAGAAGTACATTACTTCTACGACAATGGTGCAAACCTTGTTGAGATAGCAAGTGCTTCGGATCTTCCGAGCGGCAAGACACTGATCACAAAGAACGGTCATCTGATCGAAGGACTCAAGCCCGGCGTATCCTATATCTTCAGAGAGCTGACCGCTCCGGAAGGATATGTAGGATATAACTGGTCGGACGAAGCGACACGAAATGCTAACATGATTGAGAACGCCAACACAGAAGAGATCCGCTTTACCGTGGCGGATGATCTGTTAGTTGCAGAACACGACATGAAGGATCAGAGAGTGGTAGGTGAGATCTCTATCACCAAGGAAGGTGAAGTAGTAGTCAGTGCGGCAAAGACGTTTACTGACACCGTAAAGGATCTGTTCTATACCATGTTCGGTTACAAGGCAGGCAGAGTAAACGGCGCCAAGTTTGCAGTCTATGTCAAGGAAACGATCTACACGCCTGACGGAACGAACACCGTAGCAACATACGATAACAAGGATATGAATGCTGATACTTTGGTTGCAACGATCGAAACTGGCACTAATGGTATCGCAAAACTGACCGGACTTCCTCTTGGTAAGTACTATATTAAGGAGACAGGAGCAGGTGACGGTGATTTCCTCCTCAACGATACTGTTGCTGAAGTTGAGCTGAAGTACCAGGGACAGGATGAGCCGGTAGTATATGACAGTGCAGCGTATACTAACGACAGACAGAAGGTACAGCTTAAGGTGACGAAAAAAGCAGATGCAGCAGAAGAAGCACAGTACTACAACGCTGATGAGATCGCTTCTGCTCCGACACAGGACCTGCTTTTGCCCGGCGCTGTATTCGGCATCTACAATAAGAACGACATCCAGGGATTTGCAGTGGATGAGACGACCGGTATCGTGACCAGAAGAACAGATGCATTGGTAGAGGCAGATACCTTGATCGAAACTATTGAAACAGATGCAAACGGCATAGGACTTTTTGCAAGTGACTTACCTTGCGGCATCTACTATTTAAAGGAGATCAAGGCACCGGCCGGATACCATACATCCGATGAGGTATATGAATTTGATGCAAGCTACACCGGCGAGGATGGCGATGCTCTGATAAGCCTCTCATACGACTTCTACAACAAGCCTACCGTTGTCAAGATCACAAAGTATGACCTGACAAATGGACTGGAGCTTCCTGGTGCAAAACTGGAAGTAACCGATGAAGAGGGTAATGTGGTAGACAGCTGGACTTCTACAGAGGAAGGACATTACATCAGACATCTGGAGCTGGATAAGGAATACACCTTAACGGAAGTATTGGCAAGGGATGGTTATACATCAGCGGAAAGCATTAAATTTACGATAACGGATAAGGATGGAAATGGCAACATCACTACTGTACAGGAAGTAAAGATGTACGACAACAGAGTTGTAGGCGAGATCGCGATCACCAAGGAAGGTGAGGTTGTGATCAGTGAAGAAAAGACCTTTGTTGATACAGTGAAAGACCTCTTCTATACTCTGTTCGGTTATAAAGAGGGACGGATCAAGGGTGCGAAATTTGCTGTATACGCAAAGGAGACCATTTATAATCCTGACGGACGTAACACGATCGCTGTATACGGCGGGGTTGAACTGAAAGCCGATACGCTGATCGCAACGATCGAAACAGATGAAACGGGTATCGCGAAGCTGACCGGACTTCCTCTCGGTAAGTACTACATCAAGGAGACAGGAGCAGGTGAAGGTGACTTCCTCCTCAATGATACGGTTGCTGAGGTTGAGCTGAAGTACCAGGGACAGGATGTACCCGTTGTAAGAGACAGTGCTTTCTATGAGAACGCAAGACAGAAGGTAGAGCTGACAGTGACCAAGAGATCTTCCGCACAGCTCGAAGGAACTTATTACAATGCTGACGAGGCAGACTTAAAGCCCGGAGAAGACTTATACATCGCAGATGCGGTATTTGGCATCTACAACAAGAACGACATCCAGGGATATGAAGTGGATGCAGAGACCGGCATCGTAACAAGAAGGACCGATGCGCTGTTAAAAGCAGACACTTTGATCGAAACGATCACGACAGACGGAAACGGCGTTGCCAAATTTGTAAGTGACCTCCCTTGTGGTACTTATTATTTAAAGGAGATCAAGGCACCGGCCGGATACCATACATCCGATGAGGTATATGAGTTTGATGCGGAGTATACAGGAGAAGAAGGGGAGCCCGTTATCTCCCTTGCGTATGACTTCTATAATACGCCTACCGTTGTCAAGATCACAAAGTACGATATCACAAACAGCAAGGAGCTTCCCGGAGCTCATTTGGAAGTAAGAGACAAAGAGAGTAACGTGGTAGATGAATGGACTTCTACAGAAGAAGGACACTATATCAGACATCTGGAGCTGGAAGAGACCTATACATTGGTTGAAACCAAACCTGCGGATGGCTACACCACAGCGGAGAGCATTGAGTTCACAGTGAAAGACAAGGATGAAACAGGAAGCCTTGTCGTGGTACAGGAAGTCAAGATGTACGACGACATCACGAAGACTTATATCTCAAAGCGTGACATTGACTACAAGGATATGCCTGAAAAACCTGATCTGTCCGGTGCGCAGCTTGAACTGTGGAGAGTGGATGCGAACAGGAACAAGGTGAAGCTGATAGATAGTTGGGTGAGCGAGAAATTGCCTCACTACATCGAAAAACTCCCTGTTGGCGATTACGTTCTTGTTGAGGTTAAAGCACCTAGTGGATATGAAAAAGCAGAAGATCTGTACTGCTCCGTCAAGGACACAAACGACAAGCAATACCTGACACTGTTTGATGTGGAAGAGGATGAGGAAGAGATCGACCTTATTATCGAAGAAGCAAAGCTGAATCTGGAAGACCAGACCGGCGAAGGTTCGCACATCCTTTTAATGCTCGCAATGGCAGTATGCTTCATTGGTGCGGCATCGAGCGTTGCATTACGTCGCGCAAAGAAGCGCAAAGAGGACTAAGGATTGATTATGGATTGACAGAAAAAGAACCCGCCCGGGTTTCCGGGCGGGAATAAAGAGAAAAATAAAAAGGGCTATGAATCAGTATCATCAATCAGCTCATGAACGGTACCATTTCCGGACTCAAGCTGGCGAATCGCATTTTGCAGATGCAGCTGATTTATTGCATCGTAGAAAGGATCCTCCTGCTCGGATGGACTCTTGGTTTTCTCGTCATATTCTATCTTTACCATACGATCCCTCCTATCTTCTTCTAATTGCAACACAAAAATCGAAGAAGAGCCAGACATACCGATGTTGACAGAATCATATCTCTCAGCCCCCATTTAGTGCCTGGGAGAAGAAAGGAAACCAATATGGGAAACAGCAGCCTTTATATATTGCTTGCTTTTGATGCATTTAATAAAAAAGAAGTAACGCAGATGAAAGGCCCGATGAGGACATTAAGAGAAGCGTTTTCACTGATGTACCTTGCGGAAATGCGGCTTGCTGTTTTCTGTATTGTCATTTCCCTTATACTACTCGGGATCACATTTATCACAAAGAGCAGGGTAGATGAGATCTCTAAAAACAAAACGTGGTTGATCCGTATTGTTCTGATCGCTGTCCTGATTTTTTCAATTGGTGGCATCATCGATACCGTATGGAATGCAGCCATGTAACACATTTTTGAAAGGAGGCTTTAATACACATGGAAGCAGTAAGCAAAGCAAAAGAAATCGCGGGACGTGCGAAACTGGCAATGTTCTCCGCAAAGATGGCACTGACAGGTCTGTGCATGGGTATCAGCCCTGTACTGACAGTCCATGCAGGTCCGGAAGATGGATCTTCCAGCTCCGATCTCGGCGTGGGACAGGTTGGAGTAGAGGACATCATCAAGAGCGGCAAATCCCTTGACGAAAGCTCTCTCGGCAAACTGGGTGAGAAAGTGGACGATATCGGCGGCGGCGGATATAATCTTTTTTTCAAAGTTGGAACCTACGCTATTGTAATAGGTTTCATTGTTGCTGGAATTTTACTTATTTTAGCCGGTGCACCTAAAAGAGAGGAAGCAAAAGCAAAAGTGGGATATATCGTTGGCGGCGCTGTTCTTATTTTTGGAGCAGTCGTGATTACAGCCACAATCCAAAAAATTGCCACTGGATTGTTTGGTGTGTGACAAAGGGGATGATATCTTGGATGATTTTATTTTGACAATCCATTCGGAAACACCGGTCACGCTGCACGGAGAGGCATGTGTAGTAGCTGAATGCACGGTGCGGGATACATACGGAATCAATCATACGAAGCTGATTTGTATGCCCCATGTGGACTGGCAGAAGAAGAAATCCCTATTACTGACCCAGACGGGAGTTTAGGGATGGATGGAGGGCTATATCGGCCCTCCACAATAAGAGAGAAAGGACGGCAAGGGAACCAGTGATACTATTGACGAATCCTTTTGCGATTCTAGGCAATGATAATGGTGTAACAACAGAACTGGGTGTGACAGAGACAACAAAATTCAGCCTGGCAGACATAGTGGTGCTGTTGAAAGCGGTCATCCTCTATGGGGGCATCATCATGGCTTTATTCTCCCTTATCCTGTTACTTTTTATCAGAAATAATGACAGGCTCTTTGGGGAGCACAAAGAAAGAGTTACAAGGATACTTACTATCATCTGGTTGGCCGGATCCTCCGTAACCATTTTTAACATCTTAAAAACATTTTTTGATTCCATATTTGGATTTTAGGAAAATTGGAGAAACTTATGCAGATAGCAAAATATAACGACTGCCGGTATGAGATCCGACAGGAACAGAATAACGAAATGATACTGCTCTTATCGAATACCTGGCAACAGGGGTTTGATGTAGAAAAGATAGATGATAAAGAATACTACGCCAAACGCGTTCCCATAAATGATATCCAGTCCATGTGGGAGACATCTATCTCCATGTCTGCCACACGGGATGGAGAAAAGACGAGAGTAGACCTCTCTGATACCCCACTTGGCTACATGGTGGAATTCTTGAATACAGAAATACCATCAGATATACTCACCGTACTGAATAAGCACATACCGGCGGAGAATGAAAAATTGATCGTATTTGATACGCTCCAAAAAGAGCTGCCGGATGCATCGTTCTGGAAAATAAAAAAAGACCTATATGATTCCTCAATTAACTGTAGTCCCGTATCGATTACGGAAGCAGTTGCTTCCTGCGTGAAAATGACCAAAATATCCGCTGATAAAGAGATCGCATGGTGTCCAAAGTGCAATTTCCGGTTTCCCTTGGAAAACTCCACGGTTCCTTTTGGGGAGGTATACAGCACGGAATGCCCGGTCTGCGGCAAAACGATAAGCAAAAAAAGAAATTAATTTAAAAACCTGCTTGATGAAGCAGATGTTCATGCATGAAAGGGGGAAACTATGCGTTGCGAGTATTTAAAGGACGATGGTACTACCTGTTTATTAGCGCGTGTTACTGGTCATCTTAATTGTCCTGGCCCACAACAATATGATCTATGTGAAGAGGTTAGGGTGGAGGCTCGGCAGGTACTAAGTGAGCCTATGCGCTGTGAGTATTTAGGTGGTGACGGCACTGCCTGCTTATTAGCGTGTGCTTCGGGCTATACTGATTGTCCTGGCTCACAACAATATGATTTATGTGAGGAGGTACGAGTGGAGGCTCGGCAGGAATTGATCAGGAGACAAATCAGAGAACTTGAAAAGGTTTTCAAGAATAGGAAGTGAAGCAGCATGTTTTTCATAAACAGAAGTCTTACCAGTAAAAGGAAGCAATTAGCATACGAGATTGGCGGTCTTCCAGAAAATACAAGAAAGTTCCTACAATGCTATATCTGCAAGCATAACCCTCTTCACTGCGGCCATTTACGGGATAAACCGGATGAAGACGGTCTGTGTCGCAAGTTAAAGATACAGTCTAAGAGTCTATTGACGTCAGACAACGGCATCGGGTTATAGGGGAGGAAAAATGAGTACATGGAACACTGACTATACGGAGTGGCCAAAAAGAAAAGAAACAGACTGCGTTGTTTTCAAAGACAATCACAACGATTTGGTTTCTTTCAACATGACCTGCTCCACGCAACTCTCAGGGGAAGAATTAGTAGAATACGTCAGATCTATCCGCAAAAAAGGAGGAGAAAATGGAAAACAGACTCATAGCTCTTTATGATGGAACATGCTGTATTGATGATTTTTTTGTGATCGAAACCAATGCTCCAGAGGAGCGACTAAAAGAACTGGAATCACAATGTCTGGATATAGCGCTCAACGGTGGAAGTGAAGATGAAGTTCCCAGCTGGCTTGATGAGCTTACCGATGAAGGCTTCACTTTTGACTTCGTGGATGGATGTGACAACCCTGATGCAAAAGAGTGGCTAGCTGCTGAATATCCGGATGTTACGGAAATATATACGAAACGATATCCTGCACCGGCAGAAGATACTTACAAAATACCTATGCCATACGGTTGGATGTGACAAAAAGAAGGTCAAATTAAGAAACAGGTATGTGGATAACTTTCGGGATGTTATATACATAGAAGATATTTAGGTATTTAGATATTTACTATTTATTATTTAGGCACCCCGCAAAGCCTTATAAATAAAGGGCGAATTTGTTTCGCTACCTACAAAAAGACGGTTCGCTGCCTACAAAAAGACGGTTCGTTACCTACAAAAAGACGGTTCACTGCCTACAAAAAGACGGTTCGCTACCTACAAAAAGACGGTCAAAGGAAATGGGTTTCGCTGCCTACAAAAAGACGGTCAAAGGCAATGGGTTTCGGTGCCTACAAAAAGACGGTCAAAGGAAAGGGCTTCGCTGACTACAAAAAGACGGTCAAAGGAAATGGGTTTCGCTGACTACAAAAAGACGGTCAGAGGCAATGGGTTCGGTGCCTACAAAAAGACGGTCAAAGGAAATGGGTTTCGCTGACTACAAAAAGACGGTCAAAGGAAATGGGCTTCGGTGCCTACAAAAAGACGGTCAAAGGCAACAAGGCTTCGCTACTACCAAAAAGACGGTTGGGGATGAGATAAATGGATAGAAGAGAGATAGAAGAACAATTAAAAGATAAGAATCGGATGGAATACCTGGTTGTTAAAGATAATGACTTCATTCAGAAAGCAAACTATGATCTTTCTGCATCCCAGCAAAAGCTGTTTGCAGTTACGATCAGCCAGATCAAACCAACAGATGATGTATTTGAAAGATATACGATAAACGCCAAAGATTTTGCAAAGATAGCAGGGATACCCGAAAAAAACATATACCGGGATCTTAAGACCATGATAGAAAGCTTTGACGAAAAAGCCAAATGGATCAAGATCGGTGATAACGTGATAAGGTTCAGGGTCTTTTCGGAGAGTGAATACAACGAGGGCGAAGGATGCATCACAGTCATGCTCAATTCAAGATTGCAGGAATATCTGCTAAACCTTAAAAACAATTTCACATCTTATGAGTTGTGGAACATCCTTTCCTTGAAAAGTAAATACTCTATAAGATTATACGAATTGTTTAAGAGTTACGAGTATCAGCATTATAAGAAATTCAACATTGATGAATTAAAAGAACTTCTTTGTGCAGAGAGTTACAGTAGGTACAGCAATTTGGCAGCCAGAGTAATAGAGCCTGCAGTAAAAGAAATCAATCAGTATACCAACTTAGAAGTTGCCTTCAAAGCAGTTCAAGAAGGGAAAACCCATAAGGTAGTGGGGATAGAATTTACGATTAAAACAAAATCCAGTAAGGATGCTTTCCAGGCATACATGGAGACAGATACAAGGCTTACCAAGAAGAACAAGCAGGTTCCTGGCCAGATATCCATGTTTCCTGCACAGGAAGGAGAAGCAGATGTATGACGAGATACTTGACCTGATTATACAAATGCATACCCGGAAGAAAAAAGTAGTCAAAACAACGCAGACGTGTTCGTTACTTATGAGCATCACGTGCTGGGTACTTTTACTGGCCGACGCTTTTACTGCTCCCTGTATAGAGATAAATCATATAGCTATGATCATGCTATCGCTTATAGGTGGGGCAATATGGATAAGCTGCGAACTCGCTAACACATTCCTAGAGATTGATTTGAACAGAATGTATTTTATCAAAGATAAACATGAATCATACGAACATCAACAGGAAGAGGAGCAAAAAGATGTATAAAAATATAAATATAATGGAGCCCGTGATAGAAAAGTACAATTGTCAAATTAAGAAACTCAAAATCATAAGCTGGTGGGCGATAGGAATGAGTTTAATCCTCGTATTCTTCACAGTTGTAAATGGTTACATACATATTCCATTAAAAGTGTATGAAGAAAAGCTCATGCTTCTTCTCCAAATTGCAGGATTTTGCATATTTCTATGGACTGAAAGTGAAATTGAACGTATAAAACGGAATTTGCTCAAAATAAGGTTAGACATTGAACTTGGTGATTCGATTGACCAACAAAAGACACGGAGAGAAAAAAAGGATAAAGAAATAGTGGTTAAAAAATATTCAGATGAAGCAGCCCATCTTATTGCAAAGATAAGCGAGGACGAGCAACTCCTATCTGCTTTGGCTAAATATTTTGAATTAAAAGATGGCCAAAAAGAAGCGGTATATGGCTATATAGACGCACTGCATGAGCAAGACTGAGAAAATGCAAGTATTTTGAAGAAAGTATATGTTTCGCGGATCATAAGCAAAACAAAAAGGACGGTGAGAAAGAATGTCACAACTGGGACAGTACAAGACCCCCGGAGAATTAAAGGATGAAGATAAGTGGTTTAAGTTTTTTACAAAAAAGCAGCTTGTGATTGCCATTGTAGTCCTTATCATCGACTGGAACATAGCAGTTATCTTTAACAAGATCCACTTGATCGTTATCGGCATCACCTTAGATGTATTTATCACGATAGTAATGGCGATCATCACACTGCTTCCCATGCCGGCAAACAAGCACATATTTGGTGGGGGATTACCGTTATACAGGATCGCGTACCGGATCCTTATCAGAAAGCTGTTTAACAAGCATATTTACACAACGATGTACGAAGAAGAGATAAAGGAGAACAAAAAGTGAAGATACTGGAACAAGCCAATTATTACATGAACATATTGATCTTTGCAACGGTCCTGATAGTTGCCATCTTTGCAGCGCTTCTTTATTACTTCGTAAAGAAAAGGAAGATACTGGCAGCAGAGGAAAAGATCAATTACAACACCTTTAACAGACAGTCTACCATGGACTACCTAAAGTTCGATGATATTGTGTCGGACGATGGAGAGGTTGCTATGGGCGGAGCCGGAATGTTTGTGATCGACGACACAACATTTGTAACTGGAATAGATGTCGTCGGATACAACTTCCACCACGCATCCGCAGGAGAGCAGCAGAGAACAATGATAGGTGCAATCGCCTTTGCTAACATCATTGAGATGCCGATCACCCTCAGACAGACTGTGGAAGCAGTAGACATCCAATACAACATTGACCAGTTCAAGGAAGCGAGAACAAAGGTGGCTAACGAACTGGTAGATGTAAAGGAAGCATATCAGGATATGGTGTTAAGAGCCGAGGCAAACCAAAGCAATCCGGAGGTTTTGGAAGTAGTCTTGAAAAATCTGGAAGGGTTGGAACGGAGGATGACATCCCTGGAGTGGAAGTTAAAAGAGGCAGATCAGATCATACGCTACGAGAAGCTTTTGCAAGAGAGAAGCTCTAACAAGGAAAAACAGAATCAAGTGCTTTTCTCTTATCACTATAACCCGGACGAATTTTCCGAGGAGCTGACGCCGGAAGAGATCAAGATCAAGGCAATGATAAATCTAAGAACCAAAATGGATATCTACATGGATGCGCTCTCCAACTGTGGATGTTCCTGCCGGCCACTTACAGCTGAGAAGCTATGCTCGCTTGTGAGAAGACATCTTCACCCTGTCACAGCTGACTTGGTGAACACAGAGGACAGACTTGACATAGAGCTAGAGAGCCTTTTTGTGACATCTGATTCGCTGTTTGAGTTGGAGATAGAGAAGATGGGAGAGGAATCCTACCTTGCAATGCTGGAGATGGAAGAAGCAGCCAGAAAGAGCGCAATAGAAGAAGCGCAGGAGAAAAGAGAAGCAGAAACAAAAAAGATGATAGACCTGGCAGCAGATTTTGGCAGACAGGTGATAGCCAGTGCGGGAGGGATGTAAGGAATGCAATACATAAATCAAGTAGCACAGACTTTAGTGCCGTATAGAGATCTTTTGATGATAGGCTTCATGGCGATACTCTTCACTATTGCTGTACTGATCATCAAGGTGATATTCCGTAAGGCTAAGGAGGCACTCTCCAGGCGGCAGAAGATATCAAAAGACAATTTAAAGAATGTGAACGTGAGGAAATTGTATCGCAGTATGCACGGGAAATTGATCCGCACGATACTTTCCGCTGACGGCGTGAACACGAACCCACTAAGTTATATGACGCTCATGGACGGCGGAAGGGAAGTGTATATCAGAACATTCACAGTGACGGGAAAACCCAAAAGGGCCACATTTGCAAAGACTTTTACAAAACTGTTCGACTTTAACCACTGCACCTCCTCCGTATTTTTGATGCCGATCAGCGAGGAAGAAATGAGCAGGAAATTGGATAAACACATCACGATCTTAACGAGTGAGAGGAACGCGTCTAAAGATCCTAACCGTAGAAGAAAGCTGTATACCCAGGAGAGCGAAGCTAACAGCTGGGCGCAGGAGATAGAAAACGGTGATAACAAGCTGTTCCAGGTAGGTTTTTTGTTTTCTATCTACGCAGACAGCTTACAGGAATTGAATAAACTCTCCGACAGCTTTTACACAGAAGCACTGGCAAAAGGTATCCTTGTATCTGCCTGTTACGGTATGCAGGGCGAGGCATATGCCTTGAACGGACCTTTCAACAAAGAAAATAGAGTATCCAGCTCCACGCTGACGGATTCCCCGGTATGTTATCTGACAATGGATAAGTTCAGTGTATCTACATTGATCAATTACCTGCAGTCCAACTTCTCCCATAAATCGGGAGTACCGCTAGGACGCGACATGATAACGGGTATGCCGGTGGTGTTCAACCTGTTTGATCCCAGCCATGATGCATATACCCTTGCGATTGCGGGGGGTTCCGGATCCGGAAAATCGACAGTAATAAAGTGCATGACCAGCAGAGAGTGTCTGTTCGGTACCCACTTTGTAGCTCTTGATTCACAAGAGAAGAAAGGTACAAGCGAAGGTGAGTACGCAGCACTGGCACGTGCGGTAGGCGGCATCAACTTCCAGTTGAGGAACGATGCAGAGGAATGTCTGAATCTGTTCGATATTTCCGAGACGATCCGTTCCGAAAAGATCACAGAGACCAATTATAGGGAAGTAAGAACAGTAGACCTTGCCGGAAAGACGACCACCCTTGTTGATATCTTATGCAGCATGATCCTCAACTCTGCCGAGAAGAAGTTTGATTCCGTTAATGACCAGACATATGTTAAGAGGATCCTGACAGATGCGGTGACACAGACATACAACGAATTTGGCATAGAAGAAGGTAAAGTAGATTCTCTATATGAAAACCGTGTGGAAACAAAGGGCGGCATCACGACAAATCAGCAGCGAAAAAAGATGCCTACCCTGGGAGATTGCTTCAGAAGGCTCCTGATAAATCAAAACAACAACACGGAAGAAGAGCTAACAAGAGCATACACGCTTGTCACCTTTTCTTTGCAGGACAGAGTAAAGGAGATCATCTACAACAAGGAAACCATGCAGTTTTATTCCAGAGCCGCTTATGACACCATGACAGCCGATGAAAAGGAAAAAGTTACGGTGATAAGAGGAACAAAAGCATATTATGACGGTCAATCAACAATTTCCATCAGCCGTGACTGTCCGTTCGTGAATTTTGACATCAGCCTTTTGTCGGAAGTAGAAATGAGGCTGGCCGGTCAGATTGCAATGGCATGGATCACAGAGTATTTTGTGAAAAAGAACTCTGAAAAGCTCGATTCTAACGACAAGCTTATCTTGATATTGGACGAGGTACATAAGTGGTTCAAGGATCCATACGCACGAAATACGATCGACACGACGGTGCGTGAAGCAAGAAAACGTAACGTAGGAGTGATACTTGCCACCCAGACGTTGACAGAGTATGACAACTACAAGGAGACAAAAGACCTCCTTGACCTGATGGAGTGTAAGTTTGTTTTCAAGCAGGGATTCCAGAGCAGGGATTACCTCATCAAAACGCTTGGTATCACATCCGCACAGTCTGACATGATCGTGGGAACACTCGGCGGCTCCGGACGTGATACGGAGGACGAGAAAAAGAGACACAGAGGCGAGATGTGTATTGTTGACAATAAGAAAGTATGCTTCTGTAAGGTTGATTATCTCAAGGAGACAGAAGGACTCCTTGCTGACACAAATGCAGCTGAGTACGAGCGAATGCTGAAACAAAAAAATGGAGTTGCGTAAAGGTTTATGAGAAGAAAACGAAGTCATAAAGGATCCCAATTACATACTGTTGCGGTTAAGGCCATGATTTTCTTTGTGTGCGTTTTTATGGCTGTCAGCATGGTGCCGCAGAAAGCATATGCGTATACAAGCTGGGTGCAGGACACAGATGCCTATAAAGAGTTTTATGAAAACGCATCCTTGTCCGACAAAGTTGACAACGCTTCTGCTACATCTAAAGAAAAGGAAGGATTTCTGTCTAAACAGCTTGGAAATCTCCTCCACTGGCTTGCCAGGGATGCGCAGGAAGACCTTCAGACAGCAAACCTTAACCTGACGATCGACGGTGTGGTATTTGGCAAGTTAGCACAGCCTACCGGCGTTTCCTATACTTCCTTTGACCTTTCTGACGGTAATATATACGGGATAGTGGGAGCTACGGTTTACACGATCTTTAGAGGAATAACATACAGTGGGCTTTTTATCATGTTTTTATACCTGCTTGCAAAAAATCTGTTCAGTACAAGCCCAAAGGCGAAAGAGGACTTTAAGCAGGGAGTATACGGCATCATCATCCATTTCGGCCTGATCTATTTTATGCCGCAGCTTGTCGATATTTTTATCTTTTTACGCGACCAGTTCCTATATCTGATCGCTACAAAAATGATGGGTAGCGACAAAGCCTCGATCTTGGATACCATGCATACTGTGTATGAAAATAGTCCTAGCCTTGCGAGGGCAGTAGTCTATTGCGCTACCGTATTTGCAACGTTTTTTTATATCGGTAAATACATATCCGTAGCAATACAGGAAACACTCCTTTTTGGATTTTTCTGCGTCTTCAATCTTTTAGGTACAGAGAAAAAGAAATTCCTCACCGATTGGACGGGTGTTTTCTTCTCTAACCTCATGATGCCTGTGATCGATGTCGTGTGTCTCCTGTTGCCGTACAAGGCACTCGACGTAATGACTGCAGGCGGCAAAGTAGTAAGCTTTGGCGGAGGGATCATCATCATGTTTATGATATGGTCCGCTAATGCATGTTCCAGCCTTATCATGAAATTACTTGGAAATATGACCGGAACGCCAGCCGGACGTGGAATGGGAGGTCTGGCCATGATGGGAATGGCAGCAGTACGCAGCATGGGACGTGCCATGGCACCTGCCGGTAGATCCGCCGGCGCCGCTCATGGTGAAGAAGGATATAGCGCATGGAAAGAAGAGGTTCAAAATCAGAAAAATACCGCAGAGGAAATGAATAAGCAGGCCGGCGAGATCACGAAGGGTATTGATAACCTGGATGATGAACTTGCATCACAGCAGACAGATAATGGTCAACTGACGGAGAAAGAACTGGAAGAGCAGGCAGGCGTATTACCTACCAATGGAACAGAAGGTGCACCGGAAGAAGATTGGGATGCACCTCAATCCGGAGAAGCTGCAGCAGAAGTAGTACCGACAGAAACCGGCGAAGCACCAGAGGGCGGCGAGATACCACCTTCTGGAGAGATGAAGCCGATGGAAGAAATTACAGGATCGGCAGAGAGTACGGATCAGGCAGAAGGCATGGATCAAGCAGAGGGTACGGATCAAGCAGAGGGTATGGCGAATGCTACATCTGATGATACGGAGGAAACTGGACAGGCAGGAGCTGATTCCGAGGTAAAAGCGGGCAATGCCGCAGCAATGGAGAATATAGAAACAGATACAGCGGATACGGATACGAAAGAGAATACAGAAGGAATGCCGGATGCAACCGAGATCAAGGATAAGACAGCGACATCCGAAGCAGAAACAACTGGAAACAATGATGCAACACAGACGGGACAGTTAAAACCCGATGCGGCAGCAGAATCCCAGAATGAAACGATAGAAAAAACCGATAAGGCAGCAACTTACCAGAACGAAGAGGCAAAGAAAGCCGCTGCGGACACTGCACAGGGCGGCGACGGCAGCAGTGCAGCTACTAAACCTGCCGAGGATGACCTACCTCCGATGAGCGAGTTTGATAAAAAGCGGTATAACAACCTCAAAGAGATGGATGACCTTACTGCAGATATACAGAACGATAGGAAGTCCCTCGAAAAGATGCAGTCTGATCCGGGTATCGCAGCTAAGAGGGAAAATATCAAGACACTGGAGCGAGCAAACGGTGAATACGACAGAAGGATCGCTGAGACCAGGGAAGATCTGAAGGATAGGAACATCTCAGCAGAAGACAGGGCAAACAAGCAGGCCGAGTTAAGGGATCTTCAGTCAAAGAGACAAAGCAATTTCCATCAGATAGAGAAAGAGCGCACAGAGCTTGGCACGATGGAACAGGCAAACAGAGAAAAAACTGACAGAATGCAGGCGTCTATTTCCAAGAAAGAGGCAGTACTGGAGCAGAGAAAAGCCGCAGAACGACAGTTTGCACAAGTATCCAGAGATCATGGGCGGGATGGATCAAGTTACAGTTCCGCAAAGGACATGCGCCTTGCAATGGAAACACGCAATAACAACAATCTGAAAGCACTGGAAGATGCAAGAAATAGAGCAAATATGTCCATTAAGGATATGCGTGGTCTTTCACCGGAAACGGCAGCAGAAGTGGCCGAGATCCAGCGCAACAATATCCGCAAGGCAAATATCCAACGCGCCGTTGGAAACATAGCCAAGACAACTGTAGGCACAGGTATCACCGCTGGTGGCGCAGTAGTAGGTGCAGTAGTAGCGGCATATGGAGGACAGCAATCATCTATGACAGGAGCCATGCTTGGTGGAATGGCGGCGAGTGGTGCCGCGCGGAGGGTTAGTAGATCGATAAAGGCGATCCATGACAACCGTGAGGAAATATCAGATGATGTAATAGCCGCTGGAGCAAGAACAGTTGACATAGTAAAAGATAAGTACGAGCGGGATAAAAAGAGATTCAAACCGGCGCCAGCAACAAATGATCATAAAAACAATGATAATAAAAGAACCCGTAATGAAGGTACTGAGGAAAGCAAGAAGAGGATAGAGATAGAAGGTAGTCCAAACATGGAAGAAGTAGCCAACAGAGCCTATAACGTGAAAAATACACAATCCCACACAGAAAAAGGAAATGATGGTGAAAAACTGACAAAGGAAGAGGTTGCGCGGCGAGCGATAGCCTTCAAGAAAAATCAAAATGATCAGTAAGGAGTGGCAAGTTTATGGAAACACAGGCGATCAAAGTTTTACTGGGTTTCAAATTAAAGAACGATCGGGACGACCGGGAGACAGAGAAGAAAATGATCAACCAGATGAAAGCATTGGGATATGAACCCACACTCTTCTCCCGGAACTCCAAAAAAGAGGTACAGGCATTTTTGGAGCAGAATCGTGATTGCAACTATGTCGCACTCATGGAAACGATAGGGCAGAGTTCCTGGACACAGAACGAATTAGCGGATCTGATGGACGAGCGAAACTTAAACCTTGTGATCGTTCTGACGGCGGCAAGGGCAAAACAGTTAGAATATCTGACCACGATTTATGCTGCAGGGATCACATCCGCCATCTTTGAGCCGGGAAGCGGCGTACCAGCTGAAGAAGTAGCAGAGCTTTTGATCAAGCAACGAAGCAGGAAGGCAGCAAGGGAATATTATAGGATCGACACCAAGAATATTTCCATAAGAAGCCTGACAAACGAGATGTACAACGGGCTCGTAGTGAAACTCATGGATCCTGAATATGGGAAATCCATCATGGGACGTCTCCTAGGGATCGCTGGTACCATCAACCCCTATCAGATGGGTGATTTTATCAAGAAGCTGCCGGATAACCTTGTAGAAGAATTATCCCAATATGCCGAATACGGACAGCTGATTGCACAGTTGAAGGAATGCGGCATCAAAGTAGCTTACAAGAGACCTAAGCAGTATAAGAGCATGAACGATGATGTCCCTTTTATCGAAGGAGCAAAAGAAGAACTGGCAGAAAGAGGCATGGATACGACGTATTTCGAGCCAAAACCGGAAGAACCACAGAAAAAAACCGGACTGCTTGGTTTATTCGGACTGAAAGGAAAGAAAAAGGAAGAGCACCTACAGAATGAAAATACAGATTCCGAGTATGCGCAACATCAGCATCCGGTAACAGAAAATGAACTTATAGAAGGACTGGGAGAATATTCTGAATGGGATGATTCCTGGAATCAGCAGGAGATGGAGGGAGAAAGTTATCCGAGTGATCTTACTGAAGACGGATCCATACCAGAAATCGAAGAAGAAAACGAGCTCGATCTGACAGGCATAGAACATAATAGCCAGCCACAAAGCACGAAGGTCAAAGCAACAGAGACAAACATTGATGCAGATGAAGCGGACGGTGATGATTCAGAATTTTTCTTCTGATCAGTATGCCCCCTTTGTATTTTATACAATGGATCACCAATGCTCAGGTCTTTTTAGAGGAGATGGAGGACAATGGGATACGTTCTGAAAAAAAGTGAAGAATATCTGAACGGTTTCCACCGCTATTTCGCTCAAAAAAGGGCGGCAGGCAGACCGACAACTGAAGATACGCTACCGCTCATGCAGGACAGCAGGACAGCTCTAAATCCTTTACCAAAGGCAGGCGATAGGATCTTACTCTTTGACACATATACGTTCTCGGATCTTCCGGGAGCAGCGCTCTATGACCGGTACGAAACAGACATCGGAGGAACGCCGATAGCTTATTATGTCAGGCAGGTTACAGAGAGTAACGTGGTTTTAGAGAGAACGCTTGAAACTTACAATGAAGATATAACATTGACACGTACTGTCCCCTGTAAGTGGATTACATCAGGGCACTGCGGTTGGATCACTTGTAATGATTATTACAGGAAAGGAGGAACATCATGAGGAAACTATACAAAAGTTTCATTGTAATATCAGTCATGCTTATAATGGTCTTCGCGATGAGCGGATGCTCGGAAGATACATACGAACATGCAAAACAGTATCAGGAGCAGTCTTTAAGCACTCTAAAAGACATTTCCGCACAAGCCCCCAAAGAAGCAGGAGAGGGTTTAGAGCACCTCGAAGAAAATATGGACAGAATGGCGGCCAACGGGACAAGCTATTTATCCAACAAATCAAAACAAGTAGGGATGTGGATTATAATCGCTTCCGAGTTAATAGGAATCATTCTTGTTATCATCACAAAACAGACCTCAGCCATCAAGATCTATAAGATAGCCTGGATGGTATTCATCATTGGAATACCTTGCATAACATTAGTTAGTATTTATGGGCTGGCATTTCTTGCAAGCTGGTTCATGTAGTAAACAAATATATATAAACAGGGAGGAAAAAAGAAATGGCACAAACAATCAGAGACCTGAACAAGCAGCTTGCGGAGAAAGCGGAATTAAAGCTGAAAAATGCAGCGGATCCATACTCGCTTTATGAGGCAAGAAAAAAGAAAGACGAAAAGTTTGAAATGACGTTCCCCCTTTCAGACGCTGACGGTAATCTCTACTATATTGACGAGAATAAGATCAAGATCATTCTGCCGATGGAGAAGTTACAGGCAACGGATCGCTTCTATAATTCCCGTTTAAGAGGTAATTATGTCGGCATCAAGACACTCGAAGTACAGATAGATAAAATTGACAGAGAGAATAATATCGTATATCTAAAGTCTGGCCGTTCTACAGAAAACATTGTAAGAGCAGTAGAGCGAGAGCTGTATGCCGAGGTGAACAGGCGCAGGGAGCTTATCAGAAAAGGAGAACAGCCGGAAGCATTTCCTGTATATGGTACCGTAGTTTCCGTGGATGCAGCGAGACAAAATGCAACGGTACGCCTTTTCAACCAAAATATCTACGGAACGATCCATGTTTCAAAATGGGCCAGCTCCTATACCAGATCCTTGCCGGAGGGCATAGAAGATGATGATATGCCGAGACAGTTTGACCTGCTGGGTGTCACAAATCTTGGTGGACAAAGATATTTCCGTCTTTCTGGAGAAAATTACGGAAACGATGCCTGGAGAGAGGTTCCGGATGAGATCTTTGAGCCAAAGGCAGTTGTCATGGTAGAGTGCCTTGAAACACCGGTAGGAGATAATCACTGGTGGGGCAAATGCCAGGGTATCGGTGTGGAAGTGATCGGTAATTACTCAACAAAATTTAAGATTGAAGTAGGAAGATGCTACCTCTGTACTGTAAAACGTAGTAATTCCAAAAACCACACACTGATCGTCACTCCTTTTAAATATATCCGCAAAGAAGGAGAAACAAAGGAATCTGTCGCTTATCTCACGAAAGATGACTTAAAGAACTTAATGGAAGAAAAGCGTAAAGAGCGACTTGCCAACGAAGGCACAACGGAAGGAAGCAATACATCTGAGGAGCAGACCAAAGCACCGGAAGAAAAAAAGACCAGTAAAAAGTCGTCTAAATCAGAATAAACGCTAATTTGTATGACAGGAGAAAGAAATGAGCAAAGAAGTAGATTTGATAAAAAAATGTTCTGATTCAGCGGAACGTTGCTTCATATACTCAGCAGAAGCTGACGAAAGCTATAGTCTGAAATACAACTATTTTCCGGATTCCGTTAAGATGCACCGCTTCCAGTCAGGTGAATACGGAACGGTATCAGATACTTACATCTTGTATATGCTTACGCTGCTTGGCAATGTTTCTGTTGAAACCATAGAAAATATGCTGGAGGCATATTCGAGAAACTACAAGAATCTCTTGATAGCGCAAAAGCTGATCACCTCATCCAGCTCAAAGCAGTCACATGTTGAGAGCAGGATAAAAGTCCTTTTGAAAAATGGATTTGTGTTTTCTCAAAACTTCGATATTGGAAGGCCGGACGGCATGTTTGACAAGATCGTTTTATATGGAGTAGGTCGGGACACACAGACATTCATGAACCGTAAACTCGGGAAGAATGTAGTGATGCGCCCATGGGAAATGGCTATTCCCTTAAATGACGCTATTTCCGAGGCTGCCAGCGCATTTGTCGCATCTATAGTTGCCTTAAAAGGCGGATGCAGATTAAAGTCCATCAAAGAAGATGCCTTTAAGTCAAAAGAAATGGGCACAGTACTTCTGCCGCCAACCCTGTTCCTTGACGGGACAAGCGAACTGGAAAAGTACCAGGTGCTTTTCTACCCTGCTTTCTTAAATCATGTATCAACCTATCAGACAGATGGGGATTTTGAGCGGACGATCAAGTACAAGATGGATTGTGTGCGTAACTACATATATATGTACCGTAACGTTTCACGAAAGCCTTTCTGCATCTTTGTCTGTGAAAGCGGAAACGACATGGAAAAGGTACGCAAGGTACTTCAGCAATTAAAGCAGATGCAGGAAAGTCTTCCCTTTATCTATTTTACCAGTGAAGGGGCTGTAAGGTACATCTCAAACTTAAGAGATGCCTTCCTACAGATCAGGCCTACCGGAGATGGCGAATTGGTGTATGTGAAGGCAACACCGCCGTTTATCAAAGCAAACTAATATAATTGAGGTGACAGAGAGTGTTAAAGAATAAACGTTCCCCGTATTTATGGATCATATTGATCCTTGTATCCCTCGCAGCTCTTATATATCTGGGCTTGCGCGGTACAGGCAGCAGGGTTACAGAGGAGGAATATAACCCCATTGCGCAGCTTGCGATAGAAAAGAGTGAGTCGTATGTAGACATGGTACCTCTTCCTTTGACTTATACGTTCTCATCCATGCCCTATATGATAGATGTACTACAATCTGCATATTCACAGACTCCGCATGGCATTGCGGGTGTGATCTCGGACGGTACCTATCTGTATGTAGGAGAATATGCAACCAAAGAGGGAACAGGATTGAACCTAACACTTGACGAACTTCCCATGTTTTTCGTGAAAGGGTATAACCGTAGCGGATCTTTTATCACGCCAAAAGCGCAGGCAACAGGCTATCTGCAAGGATTTGGAACGAACTATTGTTTTTGCAGCATACAGGCAGCAGGAGCTGACGGTTCCAAAGAGTATCTGGCAGCTGTACTTGACTTAAAGAGCGAGGACGAGAATGGTGTTGTGGTGGCTGTTATGATCGACGGAAAAGGCAAAGAAAAAAGAACCTATGCTATGGAAAGTGCTATGTCCATAGCCTCTACGATAAGAGAAAATCCGGAATTTGAAACAGCTGATACAAAAGAACAGAACAAAGAGCCCGCAGAGATCAACCCGGCCACTCTGGTTGCAGAGGGAGTAGAGATTAAAGTTGCAGAGCCGGCAAAAAGACCGGAGAACGAGGAAGGAAATGATGCTGTAAGCGATTCAAGTGCGGCATCAGAGCAGGAGTCTACAGTCGAATCTTCTGAAACGCAGACGAAACCTGCAGATACGCAGTCTACAAAACCTAAAGGATCCGAAAGCGTACCGGAGTCCTCTGAAACGCCCAAGCCGGAGCCGGTACCGGAGTCCTCCGAAGCATCCAAGCCGGAGCCGGTACCGGAGTCCTCCGAAGCGCCCAAGCCGGAGCCGGTACCGGAGTCCTCCGAAGCTCCAAAACCAGATCCTACACCGGAACCATCAGAAGCTGCGTCCTCCGCGCCGGCAGAGGATCCAAATGATGTAAGTATTAAATCTTTTGCTTGTCCGTTGGCGGGAGTAGGCATGAGTGTTACAGTGACAACCGGAAGCTATTGTCCGGATACAGTCGTCACAATGGAAACACCAGACGGCGATACATTGACTGGAGTATCCGACGGAAGTGGGACATACACATTTAGCACGACATCCACTGACGGTACCTATACGGTTAAGACTACACACTTTTCGCAAGTCAGACATGTAAGCGTCAGCGCGCATTTTGGCGGTTGACCGGCACATACGCTTAAAAACATCATTGAACCATGAAGGAGATAATCATGAAAAAATCAGAGAAAATAGCGATAGGAATACTGTTACCGCTGTCCATTGTACTTCTTATATTGTACGTACTGACTACAGAGTATGCACGCGCGCAACAGAATATTCTTGCATATCCAGAAGGAGGACTGAGTGATTCCCTTTTTGTACAGCAGAACAATAGTTACACGAAAAACGATGCCCTGCCGGTGACATTTGCTTTCAACACCCTTCCCTATTATATCGACACAATGAAAGGATCTCAGGCGAATGTAGGGCAGGGATGGATCATCCAGGCGTCCGACTCGGTATTCATCTTTTTGTCTGAGTACAACGATACAAATAACGATACAGGTGAAGATGTTATTTTAAGAGAATTTCCATCCGCGATCCTGATCGACTATGACCCTGTATATACCTACACACAACAGATCAAGTCCCAGAACGGTTATATCAATGGCTTTGAGGCAGAATACAGCTTTGACATGATCACGGTGTCAAATGGCAAAAATGCGAGGACATGCTACTATGCAGCATATGATCTAAAGAGGATCAATGAGCAAGACCATGACCACATGCTTGTGGCCGTAGTTACAACCACAGCTGATTCACAGTCATTTACGGTCTGCAAAAATGCTCTGGATGCAATGGCAAGATCGATAAGATATGACGAAAAATTAAACAAGAAGATCGAAGAGGCAAAGAAGGAGCAACTTGAAAAAGAGCAGGTAGAGCAGGCGGCAAGCAAATCCTTACAGGAGACAAGCCAAGAGAGTGAAGGATCTGGATCAAACCCCTATATAAAACCTTCTACTGTAAATCATCCTGACGAACTTATCCAGCATCGTGTTTATGACTATAATTTTGACAGTCTCGTTGAGGAGACGGATGAAGATGCAAAATTTGTACCATTGACTGTAGAAAAGAACTACAGCGATATGTATATCTATTTTACCATGGAAAACCTGTGGGAAGATTTCGCACCCGGCAGATGTGAATTTACACTGTACAATGCCATGCGAGAGAAGATCAGTAGTCCGGAGTATTCAGAAGATGGATCCAAAGTAACATTCCACGTAGGAGAAGTTACTGACGACCAGCAAGGTCTGTTCATCATCAAGATCACGCACTATAGCGATTTCGGCAAAGGTACTGTCGAGGTTTCGGACGGTCCGGAGTGATCCTCACGGAAGATAATGTCACACAGCTACGAAAGGACACATTTATGAACATCAAATTAAAGGACAACAGCCAGTGGATAGAGGGAGAAGAAAAAAAGAAGAAGAGAAGGATCATCTATATTGCAGCCTTTTTCCTCATGTGCGCTGCTGTGATCGGCGGCAGCACATTTTACAGGTATTACAAAGAGAAGAACGGAAGCGTGTATCCGGAGTTGGAACTATACGATGTGCCGGATCAAGGAGAGTCAACAGTGACCGTCCGGCAGGGGTATGACAAAGTACTAAAGGTACCTGACCTACCCTACACTATGATGATACCCGGAACCGTACTGGTTGAAGGGGATTCATTTTGCATCCTGGAAACAAACGGCCATCATATTGCGATAGGTAAGATTGACAAAAATACAGGGACTACGGATTTTATAAGAAATCTCGTACTTCCTTCACTGGGAACGAGCGCTACGGAAACACTGACATTCCAACAGAAAAGAGGATACATCAACGCAAGGCTTGTGTCTGCACAGGTTGACACGTTCAAAAGGGGCAGTGAAAAAACGATACACAGCATTTCCTACAGGATCCTCTTAGAAGAAAACGAAGATATAATCCTGACTGGGTTCTCCACAGGGATGGATACTGCTATCTTGAATGATGAAATATTGAGCATATTTAAGTCCGTCTATCAGATGGAGGGAGAAACAGACCAAGGTGAAAGCAGTGACCCCGGCCAGATTGACAATCTGACAGCTAACGATGGACAAAGTATTGTATATGAAGGGGATGGAGCGCCTATGGATGATGATTTCCTTGAAGAAGGTACCCCATACAGTACAGAAAAGAACCTGAACCATCTGTATCCGATAGACCCCAATATTGAATACATGGACGTAGAAGAGGTTACGATCACGGTTGACAAAGACATGGATATGGGGGTTTTTATCTTCAACTATGTGACAGAAGTAAAGTTGAACAGCATCACCCTGTATGATCCAACAGGGGAATTGGGATATGCTCCGGATGGGTTCGATGATTTCTTTTATCCGGAATATATCTGGCATATCGATCATCCCATGCAGGGAGACTGGAAAGTTGTTTTCTCGGCTCCGTGCTACCTGGGGACAAGCCAGGCACTGTGCTATCCCCCTGAAGCATATACGGGGCAGGAATCAATGACGCAGAATGGTGATCGCCATAATGACTGGTAGCAAGGAAAGGATATACGTTTATGGAACAGAATCTGCCGGAGAACCCATACGATGCAGACAACCTTGATGATTCCGCATACCAAGGGCTGGCAGATGCCGCGGAAACAGGGGCAAGAACAGTAGTCAGATGGGCCGCATATAAGACAGGCGTACCACAAAAGCTGAAAAAAATAGGGCTTATCCTCATAGGGATATTCTTACTGTTCATGTCTGCTTTTTTACTTTTGTATGGTGCAGGTGATTATATCAAAGAAAAAGCCTCTGACTGGTGGGACGATTTCCAGCACAGACGAGTGGGTTCAACAGAAGATGATTTCATACCCTATTATGATCAGGCCGGCGCCATGCTGGATGCACTGAAGGAAGGTAAGGTGGACATTGGAAATGACATGGTGATGCTTTCCAAGGAAGACCTTATCATGATCTTAGAATATGTCCAGGAATACAACAATAACCTGATCTATTGCACGGATCCGGAAAGGATACGGTATGAAGTGTCTGTTCGGGAATACGAAGAAGTACCGGATGATGTGGCAACACCACTCCATGACAGAGACGAAATGGCGCCAATACCTACGCATATCGAAGCAAAGGACTGGTCAACGGAGCTGCGTTATCAGACAGTATCTTATAGTACTTTGGGACAGAACTACTACAACGAGTACACAGAGGAAGATAATTTCGACGTCTCCTGGCAGACGATCACCGCTCTGTGCGAGATGATGGCCGAAAACAATTATGAGAAATTTGGATCAAATGAAGACGGCTGGGAGAGTGCAAATGGTGCCGGTTTTGAACACGATTATTCCTTTGAAACATCGATGGATGGTTACTTCCTAACGGATGCGCAGGTTCAAGCGTTATGCGAACTGGTATCTTATGACTTCAGCTGTTACAAGGTAAGCGGTGGAAAAGACTACGTGGAGTGGACAAAGAAGCTGATAGAGGACAACGATGTACATTACGATGAGGAGGAGCCAGAGTACAGTTACGGGATCGATCTAAAGAAAGAAGATGTTAAAAAATATTCCTACAGGAAATATCCGGATGTATCCTTCGGCAAGGACGAAGATCAGGTTGACTACGAAGACCTTCGCGTGCCAGAATTAGCACCTTATAGTATATCAAACTTTTATACCCTCATCACCTATCAGTATGAAGGGTCAGACGATGAGCAGGAACAAGGTTCAAAACAATGTATATCCATGACACTTACCGTTGACGCAAAACGGTTCATGACCATGGTAACAGCACTGATCCCGGACTTTACTTTCGACCATTTCTTTGAGTTGTTAGAGCTGCTGCCGGGTACAGAAAAAGAGATCGAGAAATACAAAACGATTGAAAGGTTGTATGAAAAAGGAGAAGAAGCGCAGGAACGGTATAATAATGCCATTACTTCCGGATTGGACACAAATATCACATTGGAGGAAGTAAACGCAGCATATCAGGCAAGGAGTATACTCACCGAAGGGTTTCCCTCCATTGGAGTATATATAGGAACAGGCGCACATAGTCAGAAAAGTACCATAGCAAACTTTAAGGGTTATGGGGCAGTTTACATAGGGAGTCATATGAGCGGAGGGGCAGTAGTGGAGAGTCCACGGAGAGTCCCAGCAGTGTATGATGCGTGGTTTAACGTTTGGCCAGAAGCTGAAATTCCTATGGCGTGTTCAGACGGCCTTTCCCTAGAGCAAGTGAAGGAGCTCTGTCAAAAGACAGCAAGTTATGGGATAACTGCATATCCAGAAGTGCCATATTTTTTCAGACAGGATGAAACGGCTCAAGCACTTTACGACTGGCAAGAAGAAAACAATGCGTCGATCACAGCAGTACTGGCTATCATAAGAACAGAAGGGAATATGACCAGCGGGAAAGCAGACCGTACATGGAACCTCCTGAACTGGGGATCCATAGATTTTAAGGAAAAATACAATGGATCAGATTACAGGAATGATACGGACAAATTCATAAAAGCGCTACTGGAACAGATGGATCTTGTCACAGACAAGTATATAAATGCGGGACAGGAAACATATTTCAAGATGCAGTTTGGGTCAGACTTTGACTGTCAGATTCCCTCACAGGAAGCGTATGAAGAAGCAGAAAAGTCCATATCACACGCATTCTGCCCGTGGTGGGATGATTGTGCCTTCCCTTTCAGACTGGGAGATAGTGAAGCATTCCTGAAAGGAAAAGGATGGTGCAACAACTGCGCAGATTTTCGTTCACAGCTGCTGGGTTCAGTAGGAATCACAGTATCCAGTGGCTTTGTATGGCCGGTACCGGAATACAACAGGATATCCTCATACTATGGAAACAGAGAAGCACCGACGACGGGAGCTACATCGTTCCATCAGGGTGTCGATATTTCGGCACCGCTCGGGAAAGCTATCGTGGCTGTGGCAGATGGCGAAGTAACGGAAGTGACTTATGACGATTATATAGCGAAGAACAAAGCGGCCGGGACAAATTATCGGGCGACCTATACCGTAAGGATCAAACATGACGATGGATTGACACAATCGAGATATCTCCACATGGAGGATGCTCCGATGGTAGGGGTAGGCGATAAGGTAGTTGCAGGACAGCAGATTGCTGTGGTAGGAAGTGGAGGAGTATCCACCGGGCCACACCTGCATATTGAGATAAAGGAGAACGGAAAATTGGTAGACCCCATGAATTATCTGGAAGAACCGAAGAAGCAAACAACGATAGGGAATGCGAAAGATGCAGCGCCGGTAGTAAAGGTTCCTGAAAAGAAGGCTGTGCTGACCGATGATTCTCCGTGATCCTTAAGCAAGAAATAAAGCGAGGGCGCCGCGAAGTTAAGATAACTTTATACTATACTTAACTTCGTACCCCTTGTACCCCTGTTTGGTGCCACGGGAGAGAGGGGCTGCCCTACCCCATAAAGCCTCCCATGACATACCCGCAGGTCTCCCGCACGCGGAGAAAAAAGCTTGAAGGCGCTGAAGTTAAGATAACTTTAGGCTATACTTAACTTCGCGCCCCTTGTATCCCTGTTTGGTGCCACGGGAGAGCGGGGCTGCCCTGCCCCATAAAGCCTCCCATGACATATATTTCATTCTTTTTTTATCCATCCAAATCTGCGGCCGGCGGTAAGCGCCGTCCGCAGATAACGCTGGTGCCATGGGGCGCGGTTTCATATTACTTTTGGCGCGCCTCTTGACATAAATTTCTTCCTTTGTAGATAGCCCTGGCGGGTGGCAGACCGCCGGGGCATTGAAGCAGAAGGAAGCGGTGATATGATTGCAGCTTCCTTGACATAGACCACGTATCCCTTCCTTAGTTATGCCCTTTGCGGGTGCCTTACGCACCCGCTGAAAGAGAGAAAAGAGAGAAGAGAGAGAGGACACCCAAGCCGCGCGCAAGAAAAGACAGCAAAAAAAGAGAGGAAAGGCGGCGAAAAGGACTTGCGAAGTTAAGTATAGCCTAAAGTTATCTTAACTTCAGTAACCTAGAAACTAATTTTTCTATATAAGGAGGCATCTTATGTCCGATACAACCTATTTAAAAGACGATATTCTTACCACCCAGGCGATCACAGCTTCCGTCAAGGAACAGACCCTTTACCCAAACGATGGCTTGCAGGGATCCTACCCGTTCTTACGTGCCGACCGCTCCGGTAACCACAAGCTCGTCTTTGTCCTGATCCAAAAGACAGAAAACAAGATGGTGGTACCCAAGCAGGTCGTTTCAGCCTCTATTGCTGACGGTACGGTACTTTCCAGAGAACCTGCGGAGAGGTTCTACGCTTCCCTCCAGGAAGGCATCACTACGCCCATAGGATCCATCAGAAAGGATCAGGATCGAGAAACCGCACAAGCCTATCGGGAAAAGGCCCTGCCCCTTATGGACGAAATGCGCCTTGAGATACTGGAACATGGCGAGACTTCGGCAGATAAGTACATGGAATATCTTAAGTATTCCCTCTACCCTTATACGGATGAGCTGGCCGAGCGATTCTTAAGAGCATCCCGCATCTTCGTGACGGCATCCTCCATCACCATTCCCTGCTCCTCCTGTGGGAAAAAGTTTCAGATCTCTACAAGTGGTCTGATCCCCGGCAAGATCATCTCAAACACCTGTCCATTCTGTCAGGATATCGTACAGACCTCTTATGTAAGGACTGGAAAATGTATCACTTTTACGGATCGATACATGGAAGAGTACCGCTTACGATCCGTCAAAAAACAAAAGGAGGCCGAGGAAGAAGAACGGCACACCTTCTTTGAGAATCTCACGGAAGAAAAGAGCTTCTCTGTGGAAGCATCTTCCGCAAAGGGCAGGAAAAAACCTGCTGCCGGACAGAAACTTCCCCAGGATTCTTCTGAGCAGACAGATATTGCTGCCCCTTTGCCTGAAAAAGAGAAAGAGAAGACACAACCGCTTACTTCATCTCAGGAAGAAACGTCCTACACCGGCATGGCAGCAGAGGAAAAGGAAAAACCTATACTTACTCCGGTTCCAAAAGAAGCAGAGGTAACAGAGGCAGCAGTGACGGAAGAGACCTCTCCGACCATCATGCCGACAGTTCCTATACCCCCCGTGATGCCCCCGCAAGCTCCCACAGAGACACAGAATGCCTTCTCACAATCCATAGTACATGATTATGATGCTCCGGAACATAAATCTGTCAAATCTGCTTTCGCGGCGATCCGGGCAATACTCGCCTCCGACTGCAAAACTCCGCCGGTAGTCATTGCCCTTGTGGGAAATCCCGGAAGCGGCATCCTGACTTCTCTGATCCGGCTTTCCGGGTACAAGAAAGAGGATATAAGGATCCTTGGCGCTGACAGAGCATCCAGAGAGGACTTTACCGCCCCCTGCACGGTCCTTTTATGCAACGGCAGCAGTCCCTCCGCAGAGATAAGGGATGCCATTACAACAATGCAGAAGGGACAAGCAATATTTTTGGCGGGCACAAAAGAGAACGTGGATGCTGCAGTCCTCTCCGATCCCGTCATAAATCACTATCTTTTATACCGTATCTTCTACAAAGCATACAAGCCGGAAACTCTATATAAGATCATGGAAGACAGATTTATGGATTACGGGGTGTCCTTAGAGCCGACAGCAGACAGAAACGAGATCCTTACCGCCCTTTCAGGCATCGATGCCCTTGCCGTAACTCGCATATGCGCATTCCTGTACTTCAAATGTGTTATGAACCGGAAAACACCTGATCAGGAGCTGACTGTGACCCCGAAAGAACTGCTTCAGGAACTTACAAGGGAAAAGCAAAAGACATCATTCTCTGAACCAGGTAAAGAAAACACGCAGGCAGAAGGGAAAGTGTGACTTTTATGGATATTTCAAAACTTTATCAGCCAAAAGCCGAATTACCAAAAGATTTCTGGTATCTGATCGACCAGCAGAGCATTGGTGCCATCTATCTTTCTGAACTGGTGGAACTGGCTATGCTATACCCCTACAAATCTCTGAAGGAGTTGTATCAAATCGGCCTCTACGAAGACCGGTTCCCCACGAAATCCGAGGAGCCTACGTATAACACGATCTATCAGGCGATCCGGTTTGCCCTGCGGGATTTCCCGGCATTCGCCTCCGGAGAACTAAAGATCAAGGAGATCGTGTTTGAACTAGCGCACAGGGGCATCAAAAACACCTGCATCATCGAATGTCCGCACTGTCACAGGAAGTGGATCTTCGATGATTCCTGCATTAAAGCAGGGGAGAAATATGAAGTCCTCTGCAGGCATTGTCACATCCCGCTTGCCCGGACAAAAACATGATATTTTTGCTTTTTTTCTCTTTCGAGGAAGGATCCGTCGCTTTTGAGCCTAATAAAAATGTAAATTCTGGAAAATGATACTTGCAAAACATGTTTTTATATGCTACTATGATCTTACAACGATATGTGCTATCACATCTTATATTTGATAGCACACAAAGGGAGTATATGAGAGAAACCAGTCATACGGACAAAAAAACGGAAAAAATTAACGCAAAAAGGATAGCCGTTGCTTTCCTGACCGCTCCGATCACACTGATCGTGTTCGCCCTGGGTCTTTTGATCTGCCTTACCCACGTAGGGCACATGATCCATGATGATCAGGTCGCAGGAAAGCTGATCGCGGAATTTGAGGAGGAGGCCTCTGCATTCCCGCCTCCAGCGACGCAGACAGATACAGAAGCACCGGACAGCTCCTTTCCTGTCAGTGAAAGCAACACGGCGGGAGAGGAAAGTCAGACAGATGCTGAACCCTCACAGACAGTCACACAGGTACAGACATACACAAACGTGATCTCCCCTGTGGACGATGCAGCCGGATATATACGGATCCGAAACACAAACATTTCCTATCCGGTCATGTACTCCGAAGAAGAGGGCTACTATCTGGATCATGCAGCCAACGGATCAAAGAACCGCAACGGAGCGATCTATCTCGCTCCAGAGAACAATGAAGATTTTTCAGATGCCATCAATTATGTTTTTGGCCACAATATGACCTCCGGGCTGATGTTCCGACAGTTGAATGATTACCTGAAAAAACCAGGCTTTCTGGAATCCCATAACGACTGTGAGATCGTCGTTGATGGAGTAATGAACCGTTACACCTTATTCTTCGCGGAATCCATCCCGTCCGACCTCGAAATGACGATCTACGATCAAAATGCATTAGGTTCTGAAGTCTACAAAAAATACATAAATGCCCTGTCCCAGAAAACGGGATATACTCTGACCGAAAATGACCGCATCCTTGTGCTCATCACCTGCACCACAGGACACAGGAGCAACCGTACCGTAGTCTACGGTGTAAGCAGAGAATAGGAAGCATATGGATATCGAGGTGGGTATTTTAACGAAAATGTTAAAAGACACTAATCTGGAGGTCGCAAATATGGATCTTAAACCAAAAACGATCGAAGATACTCAAAGTCTGACCGCATCCCAATTTAGGATCATGATGCTGGAGAAGATCGATTCTATGAAATGGGGGATATGAAATGAAATATCTAATGCAAGCACTTCAGGGATTCACAACGATGAATGAACTGACATGTGTATTGAGCATACTGTGGATGCTCTTTATATCAGGTGGAGTGATGCTTACCTTATCATCAGCCCTATCATCAGCCCTGTTTCCCCATCGCGACCTATATGGAAAAGATATTCGTCCATGGATCGCCATTCCCATGGACTTGCTTGCAATAGTCGGGCTTGTCTTTTTCGTTCTGTTTCATACCGGAGCTGCATATGAAACAGAATCTGTTGCAGAGAGCTTTCGCATTGCTGCAGTAAATGGAACATACATAGAGCAATATCAAGATAAAAAGGGATCTCAATTCCTGGTATATGTGAAGACGGAGAGTGATTCCTATACCCCTATACAGGTTAAGAATATTGAAATCATATATAAAGAAGATTGCACAGACCCTTATATGGATGTCTGGCTTCACACAAAGAAACTACTGTTTTTAGAAACGTATACTGCGAGAGCAACAATATATCTGCCCAAGGAAGAAAAATGAAAATATTTCACATATTAGGCGCCGTGTTAAGCAAAAGACGACCTGGACCGTACATACTCACTGAAAAAATGATCAGACAGGCAGGCGGGCTCCCTATGTCAAGAGAACTCTATGAACGGATCACGAACAGCAAGATCGATGATAACTCCAATATGATCTGCTTCAATACAGAATCTATGTTGGAACTTCGGAAAGGCACTATAAACTCTGAGGAGGATACCAAAAATGAGAAATACGAATAGTCTGAAGCCCATATGCGATTGTGGCGGAGAATTATATATTTATACGGAGGAACTCCACAAACTGTATCGGAAGATCAACAGAGATGGCAGACCATCCAAAAGAGCCATAGATATAAATGACGGAAGCACCGGTGTCGAAGAAAGGCTGCACTGCTGGAACTGCGGCGCGGAATTCTGGTTTGACGAGGATAAGAACGGAAGAATAATCAAGAAAGACGAGTATATGTGATAGAGAGCGAATAGTATAAAACATAGGAGGAAAAAATGTGATGGATGATAAGAAAGAAGTTATTATGGGTATGGTCGTGGGGGCGGTATTGATTGCCTGTGTAATGTTTGCCCTGCAATATTTGGGAAGCGTGGGAAGCTATGGGAAAGCATCGATACAACATATACAGGCGGATAGAAATACGCCCGTTCCGAATATCTCCAGCTATGCAGGGAATGACGGAACTTATAGTTATATTGTGGATAACAACACTGGAGTAGTCTATCTGCAATATACCGGCATCCGTGCAACAGCAATCAGCGTGATGTTAAACCCGGACGGAACGCCGATTATGGCAGAGCAGATAGGGATAGGAGAATAAAAATGGTCAGATATATCTGCAATAAGACTTTTTATGTAAACCAGCAGGATACAGACGGCAATCACCGGTGTCGAAGAAAGGCTGCACTGCTGGAACTGCGGTGCGGAATTCCGGTTTGACGAGGATAAGAACGGAAGAATAATCAAGAAAGACGAGTATATGTGATAAAGAGCGAATAGTATAAAACATAGGAGGTACATATGAACATTGTTGCAAGAATTATTTTCAGCTTTTTCTTTACAGGGTATTTCACGTTGCTATGGTTCGGAATAATGGAATGTGACACCTGCAGCCAAATTATCATTAATACCAACGACGGTGATGAAGTCTTAAGATATGCACGAGTCGAAACAATGACCAAAGTCTTGATTGCGTTGCTTACGCTCATTTTTTTATATTCCATATCCGTATGGATGGAGATCTGCATATAACCTTCTACAACGCATTTTAAGACTGAAAGGATATAATATATGAAAAAGCTTGATAAGAAGATCATCTGGAGCATAGTACTGTTAATCGTTGGAATCAGCATCATTCTAATAGGAATAATTGCCAATCTTTTGCTTGACGGAAATGTCAGTCTGGACAGAGGAACAACATTCAGTTTCTTTTTTGTATTATCCGTTCCTTTTTGGTCGGTTGGTATCGGTAACTTGATTCTGATCTGCATAAGAAATAGGCACGAAAAGTCTAAAAACAAAAGATAGTAACCTTATCGAAAGAGTACACCACTAGACTTGCGGATCAAAATAAAGCAAATACTCAGCCTAAACGCTGTGTATCCTAAACATCAAGCAGAAAGAGGGTGATACCATGAGCGAGGTACTAGGATACCGCTGGAGTGTCTGGTTTAAGCGCATCTGCGTAGAGCAGAGCAACTTCGTCTTTGAAGACGAGGATGACGCCAGATCGAACGCTACAGACTATCTGTACCGATACCTTAAGGAGAGAAAAGAAGCTGGATGCAACGATGGGGAAATAGAGGATATGTTCGACATCGAGATCACTGAAGTATTGGGAGAGGAAGAATTTGAAGATGTGGGACTTGACTATTTTCCCTAAGAACCACAACTGACCGCTGCCATCGGCCAGGGGATTGACAAAGGAAGGAGAAAAAGCCTATGTTAAAAATAATCATTAGAATCGCGTTGTGGCTCATTTTCTTTGCATGAGGATAATAGAAACGACGTAATCCCTGCACTGTAACACCTTATACGGATATGATTCCTTCCATCATTGTATCGCTAATGATAGCTGTTATGTTTGGCTACGCTCTGATTGATTTGCTAAAACAACAAAAACCGGCAAAACCGATATTTTACGGTAGCGGTATTGTGGAACAGATATATGAGGAGCCTCTTTGCTCAAGAGACAACCTCATAGATAGAAGCCGATTCAGTTACGGAGTAAAGCTAAAGCTTTCTAACAGGGGGGATGTTCCTGTAGGGCTGTTACATATGTATGAAGGTAGAAAATGTAGCAACAAAATCAATACAAAGTAGGTGATGAGGTTCTTTTCTTTCAAACCGAAAGCACCATATACTGTGCAGGATTGACTGAACAGGAATAAACGAAAGGAGAATATGAAAATGAACGAACACGAAAATGCATTACTATCTTTTTTTTCAGACTCAAAGCACAACTGCCGGAGATACGAGAAACAAGGTAATCAAAACGCATTGATCACAGAAACGGGAGTTTTATATGGGATCTCTAAATGCTGCATGGACATTGATCTCATTAACGTAGCACAGGACGAGGACTATCGGAAGTACATGGACATGTATATTCAATTCCGAGGACAAACACATGCGAATGACTGCGATAACACTACTCGCGATGCTAAAAAGGAAGGATACGCTTTAGGCAGTAACGAAATTACCCCCAATAAGTGTAAATGTATGTACTGCGGTGCTGAACTCGATTGGTTGCATTCTAATAATCCTTACGATGATGGATTGCACGATATTGCAGATAAATACAGCGATGATGGTAATGTGTGCTGTTCCCAATGCAATGCTATTACTTCTGTTAATCGCAGTTTAAAAAAATTGATAGATCATCCCGAGGAATTTAATATTTGTTTGTTTCACATCAAAGAAACGATTAAGAGCCTCGAAGACAACAAGGATAAAGTTATTAAATACTATTCTGCTAGAAAAGCGAATCGAAACTAGATAAGTTTGTATAAAAGGAAAAATTAGGAGGAGGAAATAATTTATGAGCAAAAAAATAGGAGTTATAACAATCTTCATAGGCTTCATCATGTGGCTGGTTGGAGCGGTAGTATGCTATGTACTGGGAGAGAATATCAGTTTTGATACCGGTGCATTCTCTTTCATAGCAATCCCGGGCGCGCTCTTGATAGTTTCTGGCATTCTGGTATTTGCCTATAATAAAATCTTCACTCCGGATGAATAGTCGTGACCAATTAAGTCAATACATTTAAGAAAGGGGGCGTTGTTCCATGCATTTTAATAGCATGGTTTTGAGTGACCACACAGTTATCTATCCCGCATACATGGATAAGGACGCAAGGCTTGCCCTACGATACAAGATCCAGGTAGAAGGTATCTCTATGTACTGCGGCTGTTCTGTCTTTTCGGAAAATAAGCTGGCTTATGCGGTTTCTTCAGACGCAAGGATCGTCCCAATGCATCAGAAGTATGAACACAACCCCCTGTGCATCCGGGCTGCAGATAAACGCAACACTTCCTACAGAGCTGAAGAGGACGGTACCGCCAGGGCATTCTTGAAATTCGATCCCAAGAACTTCACTGTGCCAAAAGAAGACCGCACCGTTGACAAACTGCCTGTTGAAAGTGACAGCAAAAAAAATATAAGCACAGATAATCCGCCCCTCGACTCACTAGGTCAATTCATCCTTCAGCTCAACACCGATACCTACAAGGAGCGTGTAACAGCAGGGAAAGGGCTGATATCAGCTGATTACTTCCTCCCGGCATTAACCAGCCGGTTAAAGAAGGTCTACATAGACGGTATAAACAAGCCCGTCAAAGACCTTGATCTGCAGAAAGACTACTTTTCCTTTTTCTATCAGCCGCTTGTAAGTATCGAGCAGGGCGAACACTCGCAGATCACGCTCAAAGGCTGGAAAAAGGATTTCTCAGTGTTCATATACAGCTCAATACTGAAGCGAGAGTGTGAGAAATTTGAGAAAAGATATGACATTTCCGTTTCTGAAGCCCTAGAAGATGAAAAACTTTCTCCTTTCATCATGGCAAGTGGATTTATCTACCTCAGACTTTCAAAGCGGGACACGCTGTATAAAGTATGCGGCAGGCTGCACATATTCCTGGTGAATAAAAACGG
Source organism: uncultured Lachnospiraceae bacterium (assembly GCA_902796105.1). Classification (GTDB taxonomy): domain Bacteria; phylum Bacillota; class Clostridia; order Lachnospirales; family Lachnospiraceae; genus Acetatifactor. The sequence goes on from CADBNO010000256.1 coordinate 41,274, forward strand.
ACTATATTGCAGGAACATGGAAGAGAGGGACGAACTGGACGCTATTTCTGATTTTATCCGAGAAAACAGCTTATACAAGACCGTACAGTTCCACCGCATCATCGACGAGGAAAGGCTGTTTGGTATCCTATCATGCCAGGGAAAACGTCAGATCCTGATCTGCAAAAAGAGCTTGCCAAACGGATATGCCGCTGAAGGAACTGACCACATATCCTTTGTGACTGATCATATATCCTCGGAAAACCTCGCACAGATAAAGGAACTGCTAGTGGGACAGCCGTAAAACACATCGAAAAAAGGAGAACCACATATGCGAAAAGTAAAACACAACGAGCAAAGCAATATAAAACTACTCACGAAATGCCCTGTCTGCGGAGGTCGCATCAAGATTGATGTCCTATATCAATTTTCCAATGTACACAACCTCACACGTTCCGGTAAGGCATCTGCCCGGCATAAAAAAGAACCAGCCACTCCGATGGATTGCCTCGCGCTGTATTGCGAAAATATGGATTTTCAGACAGATTACGAACTGGCCGTAATCACCCCACAGAATCCGGAATACCGAGTCATTCAGAATGGTGACAGATATTTCCTACAGTACAAATAAAGAGGTAAATTTATGATATTTTATTTAGACGACAGGAATCATCTGCTGCACCGATCTTTTTGCGTCTGTGCGACGGAAGATAAAAGAAAGCTGGAGAACGACGCAATAATATGGTATGAAATCAAAAAATACAGAGGATGCCCTGAGTGCTGCAAGATCATTCCAATCTATGAATCAACAAAGCAAAAACTGGAGGAAATCCTTCAAGATGTTCCTCATAAAACGCGGTATGAATACGAATCTGGGACTATACCGCAATACCTTTTCATAGAAACTTCTCGGTACAGCTGGAGGATCTCTGTAAGATCGGGAGACCAATCATTTATTGTGGCCAGAAGAAACATACAAGACAAAAGCCCACATAATACAGTGGAAGGCTTTCCTCGATCGAGGGATCTTGTAAATACTTTTTCAAATATACGGCTCTACGAGATCCAAGGAGCGACCGATGGGTATTTTCTTCCATACCTGTCTTCCATCCGCAGCACAGCATCAACCCAAAATATAGAGTATCAACTTACCGGATCAGGAACGGAGCAGGTGCTTTACCTTATGACAAAACTTGCTTTCTGGAAGATCACATACTCCAGGAAAAAGCAGAGCTACTCCCTTTACCATGCACCATTTCATGATTCCCATAACCAGCGACTAAAAAAGAATGTCAAAAATGCTCCCTATGCTACTTATCACAGACAAACCGACGTATACCACAAAAAGAGCCCTGAAGCGTATATCATATACATAAGTGAGCATGACAACGCAAAACGTATAATCAAGGAGGAAGGCTATCAGGCACTTCCTACCACCACAAACAAGCAAAAACGCTATTTCAAGCAAGCGGAAAAGAAGAAACGGCAAAACGAGATCAACCGTACTCTGAAACTCTTGGATGAAATAGGCGAAAAATCGAAGAAAGGAAAGTAAGTGCCATGTATGAAAGATCACTCAGGTTTTATTCGATATATAAGAAATATGTCCCCCCGCTCCTTATATCTGCTTCCATTATTGCTATGATAACATCCAAACTCCATGTAGCAGATTACGCGCTCCTATTTTATACGTTAAGAGGATCCTATCTGATACTCGTAGCTTTCTGGCTGCTTTCTGTTATAGTATTAGGTATTGCCACCTACAAAAAATCTACTGCATGGAGACAGTTCGTACCGGATGATTTTACACTTTCCAAAAAAGCGTTCATAACAAAGTGCTTTCTGAAGCAAGCCACTTTTTTAAGCTTTGGACCGGTATCATGCATCATGATCACTGCCCTCATTGGATCCTTTTTGATACGAAACCACAGCATACTTGATTTCATTGTATCACCAGCATATTTCCTATTCCTGATCCTGTGTATTGCACTCAACCTTCTGGCTTTTGGACAGTTTGGCTGCTACCTTATGAAAGCTGCCCTTTATCTAAAACCCTGGCAGTTGTATGGGAAATATTACGATTATCCGGATGATTACAACGGTCCGGAAGAACAGAAGGAGCCATGAAGCTGACTAAAACGTTCTGTCTGATACTTGCCGGTCTTTTATGGGTTTTAGGGCTTTATCTTTGCATCACCGGCAGTTTCCGCGCAGGTATCCCTCCGATTATCGCAGCTATGCTCATCATGTCAGCAAGCAGGAAGACGCCGCATAAGTCCGAAAAATCGTATGTGAAAAAAGGATTATGGTACGTAGTCAGAAATTATACGGTTATCCTTCTCTGCCTTGCCTCACTCGTCGGGATCCTATACAGGAATGGATCGACACCGGCAGAATGGCTCAAAAATGCTTTCGTCAAAGAGGAGAGTACGTCCGCCTCCTCCAACCCAGCTGTAGACCATGGCAGCTCCACGGAGAGCATACAACTATCAGAAGAAACACAGAAAGATCCCACACCAAACACTGCTAATGGCATAGGTGATAGTGGAACAGAAGCCAATCTTTCCCTTCCGCATATCCCCTGGAAGGAATATTGGGATAGATACGAAGATTTTACTGAATCCTACGCAAAACAGCAAAAACAAGCCTTAGAGGGACTTTCTGACACAGAACTATCAAGCCTGCTGCCAGTGCAACCCGAAACAGGGAATGAAGCAGCAGAAAACGATACAGGGGTATCCGGCCTGGAGATCCACTTCCTCGATGTCGGCCAGGGTGACTGCACACTCGTCATGTGTGGAAATGAAGCCATGCTGATAGATGCTGCACCGGACAATAACGGAACAAAGATCCAAAGCTACTTAACCAAAAGAGGCATCCATAAGTTAAGATACCTTATCCTAACACATCCTGACGCAGATCATATAGGGTCGGCAGATGTAGTGATCAGTAAGTTTCAGATTGACCAGGTGTTCATGCCAGATTACGAAAAGGATACTTACACATACCGTGACACGATAAAAGCACTTGATACTCAGGGACACAAGCCCTGTATGCCGCAACCCGGGAGTAGATTCCCGCTTGGAGACGCCTCATTTATCGTTTTGGCACCGATCACACCAGCTGAGGATCCCAACAACAACTCCATTGTGATCAAGCTCACCTACGGAGAACGTTCCTTTTTATTCTCCGGAGATGCGGAGGAACCGGAGGAAACATCTATCCTAGCAAGTGAATGCGACCTCTCAGCTGATGTATTAAAGGTAGGGCACCACGGGAGCAAGACATCCACCTCTCAGGACTATTTATCAGCAATAGATCCCACCTATGCGGTGATAAGCTGTGGCGCTGGAAACGAATACCACCATCCGCATGGATCGACCTTAAACAAGCTCCGTGAGGCGGGAATACAGCTATTTCGGACAGATGAACAGGGAACTATCACAATCACCTGTGACGGCGAGACAATAACATTTAACTGCGCTCCATCTGAAACCTGGCAAAGTGGATCTTAGCATTTGACAGGGTTAGGTGCTATCATGTATTATAAGATGTAGCACATGCGTTCAACTGCTATCTTTTAATTCTGGAGGGATTATATGGAAAAAAGCAACAAGCAAAAATACTGGGACAGGTATCATCAGGAAAACTATGAGCAGATCAACATTCGTATAAGGAAAGAGAGTGATGACATCTTAAACCTGCTGGACAAAGTTCCGGACTATATTGGAATTTCAAGGACGCAGTTTATTTTAAATGCATTGAAAAAGGAAGCTGATATTTACACACCACAGCTAAACAAACTAAAAGCTTTCCAGGAACACATCGGAAAGCTGCCGTCCGAAGCAGACAAGGAATATGATACGGTATACGTTGGAATCGAAACTGTTACTGGTGCAAACAAATCCGAAATCAGCGGTATCACTCTCTTAGATGACAAGGGAAATATTATGGAAAGCCTCACGATCACCCCTTTTGTCACAAAAGACGTTTCGACCACAGAGCAGGTCTTACCGCATGACCAGTCGATCAGCTGCATTAAGGGCATCTTAAATAACACAGACCATCGAGTGTTTTTCTCAGAACGTGAGCGAGAAATACTTTGCAGCTACAACTTTACCTGCCCCAAAATGCTTAACGACCTATTTATTACTTCATTGGTTAGTAAACGCAACGGAAAATCCATTACTCTCAAAGAAGCATCAGAGATATATGCGCCGGCAATACCGGCAGATGCTACAGAACTGGCACAGCTCATTAGGACGATCTACCAGATCAAGAGAATCTGAGAAAGGAACTTGATATTATGTTAAATCAAAGAGAACTAGATATTATTGCAATCTTAGCAAGATCCGCGGATCCTCTCACTGCATCACAGATTGTAGAAATGCAGCGAGGATTGACGCAGAGTACGGTTACAGCTGTTCTGCGGAAACTGTTAAGACTCAACATGGTAGAAGTATCCGGTGTTACACACGCCGGTAAAGTATTGAGCCGGCAATATGTAGTTACGCAATCAGGAATAGATGCTGTCACCGTATATTTTGAAGACATCTACCAAATGGTAAATAGTATCCTTAGTGCAAAAGATATAATGGAATCGATCTTTAAGGATACCCCTCCTACGGTGGCCGACATAAAAGATATCAAAAAATTACTTAAGTCAGCAAGCCAGGAATGATGGTGGATTTTAAGTGGAGAGAGTATGGCACGCAAATATATCACCCACGAAGAGGTAAAAAGCGCTTTTTCCGAAGTATATAATAAATTTTATCTGGTCTACAGAAAAAAGGAAGATACTCCGAGATCCGACGCTGACTGGGAGCAACTGCTGAATGCAGCCCGTACCATTCGTCGCAAGTATGACAGTGAATTTGTGAACATAATGATAACCGGTCTTATCGAGCAGTTTGAAGCAGAAGAACGCGAGCAAAAATAGAGGTGTTGATATGAAAAAAATCCTTCGCGATAGTAATGGGTATCTGCCGCCCATTGATGTGATCTGTCAGCACACTACAACAGGTAACATTATCCCTCTTAGGGTTCGCATTAAGGACGAGGATGGAGAATCTAATATTTATCCGGTAAAACAATACAAGGGCCTGCCTTCTTTAGACGGACTCCCTTTAGGCCGCGATCTGGAAGTGTTTGAGTGCGTGATCCCTGTGCGAAACATGCAGCGGCGCATTATCATCTATTTTAACAGGCAGGATGGAATATGGCGCTTATACGGAGCTTCAGAATAGGAGAGGAATTATGAATTGGCCAATGGCAGCAACAATAGAGAAGATTTCTCCCAAAAGAGCATATAATAGCAATCTCTAAAGACAATTTGTCGAAAGGACATTTTATGTTTGATTTACCATTTCCGGATATTCCACGTAAATATCCGCACGAACTGACAAGTGAAGAAATTTTTATAGCGATTTTAGCAAAAATTCAGCAGAAATTTCCCTTGGAAGAACTGAAAAAAGATCCGCCTTCCCACATGGGCTGTTACCGTTTCTTTTCTCACTACTTTGCAAATGAGGACATGCTATATGATATACCTTTTATTACAAGGATGTTTCTGCAACATGAGTTTACCAACTTAAGCCTATCAGACAACGAAGAACTACCATTGATGCACAACACCCTAGATACCACACCGTCGCTCATGAATAGCCGGCTGATCATCAGCGCGATTGTTAATTGTGCAAACAAGGGAAATGAGTACGCAAAGCAGTTTCTTCTGAAACTGTATAAGACGTACTACAAAAAGGAATACAACGCATTTAAAAGATTCCGTTCCCTTACAACAGAAGATGTTCTTTCACTCATCCACACACAGGACAAGATGGAAGAAGAGAATCTCACGGTCAACCTAGCAAGAATTCTCTATATAGCAGAACTATCAGACATACAACTGGATGCACAATGCGAGGTATTCTATATCCTCCTCAATGATGTGAGCGAGCCCGATGCAATAGAGGCCGCAATGGTGGAAGACGAGGACGAAGATTACAACCGTCCACTCTTCGAGATCCGCGAAGAGCTGGAATGTATCTATGGTATAGATGAGCTGGAAGCCATTTATGAAAGCATATATATTTTTTTGGAAAAAGCCTGCGTACAGCATGGGCTAAACCCAGACTACATGGAACTGAACCTCGGCTACGATGACCTATTAGACCGATTAGCGTTCACAAGAAGATTACTCATGCAATCCCGTCATATGCCGGAAATAGACGAGGAAGAGCTTGTCTTATACTCGATGATATTACTATGCGTGATCGCCGCGTCCAACAATGCCGCGGCAAACAGGATCATTATGAATACCACGCTGTTCGGAAAAGAAGGCTCCCTGGCCTATAAAGATTATGAGCCCAAATTTAGAGCGAAAGACATAGCAGTACCGGCAAAGAAGCCGCTACCACAACCGACACCGGAAAATCCAAACAAAAAGACCATGGATCCACAGATCAAGTCGGCAGAAATCGAAGAATTAAAGCGTTCCCTTCGCCTCATGGAGTCCGAAAACAATGCTCTCCGTCTGGAACTTTCCGAGAAAAAGGCAGCCGAGAAAGACCATTTATCAACGAAAGAACAGCTGGAGATCGCAAACCGTGAATTGGCCGCCTTGCGAACCCACGTCTACAATATGACACAGCAGGATCCCGTGAAGGATATACCGCTGGAAGCCATGAAAGAGGAAATCTCGAAACTTCGGATCTTGATCATAGGGGGACATCCGAATTGGATAGCGAAATTGAAAAACGAGTTCCCCAACTGGACGTTTATTACACCGGAAGCTAGCGGCACGACCGATACCTCTATCATCAACAAAGCTGACTACATATATTTCTTCACGGAAACCATCAGCCACACAAGGTATTTTCAGTTTAAAAATATCATCTGCGAGCGAAAAGCCCGATTTGGATACTTACATGGTGTCAATATAGACAGCAATATCCGCGATATCTACAAAGATACTGCTTGCATACGTTAAGAAAGGAAATTACAAATGGAAAAATTAGTTGAAAGATCACACGTCTCTACAATAAAGATCCGTCTGGAGCCGATAGGGGATAAGGCAGAGATCAAAAGAGTAACGGATTATCTAAAAAACGGGATGGAAGTACAATCCACCATGATGAACCAGTACATTTCTGCGCTCTATGTAGCCAAAAAGAATAATATTCCCCAGGAAGAATGGAAGCAGATTGCAGCTACCTACTCAAGAATCCCTGGATCTTCGAAGGGTTCCGCTTATAGCATGGATATCCTGCCGAAATATCCCACAGGACTTCCACTTGCAGGATCCATACCTTTCAATGTAAATAAAAAATTCAACGCAGCGTGTAAAAAAGGTCTTTTACACGGTACGATATCGCTTCCAACCTTTAGAAAAGATTACCCCCTCTATGTTCACAATTACTTTGTGAGCATTGCTGGCTCCAAAACAGGCAGTTCTGGGAAACCAGTAAGGACCGGCATTACACATACATACGCATCGATGGAAGATTTTACAACGGCGCTCTACACAAAAAGAACGCCCGAAATCATTCTCATTTTTGCAAACAATATTAAATTTCAACTCGTTCTGGGGGATATTGGAAAATCTATACAGCTTAGGAAAACTCTTGAAAACTGTTTCAACTACAAGAACACAAAATATGAAATCTGCGATTCCCAGATCCAGCTGAAAAAAGAAAAGATTTTTTTATTGCTTTCTGTAAGGATTCCTTCAATGGAAATTCCCTTAGACGAAAATAAAGTAGTTGGAGTTTCATTTGGCAAAGATATTCCTCTGATCTGCGCCCTCAATGACGAAAATCATACCACCTTAAAGGTAGGAGATAAGGCAAACAGCAGCGATTACAAGACCAAATTGTACGAAAGAAGAAAGCAGCTGCAAATGAGTGCGGCTGATTGCCGAGGAGGTCATGGCAGATCCCGCAAGCTCCAACGATTAGAACGGCTCCATGATACGCAAAGAAACTTTATAAAGACGTATAATCACACACTCAGCAAACGTGTCGTTGATTTCGCCCTTTCAAATAATGCAAAATACATCAATCTGGAAGACATGACTTTTCTGAAAAATCAAGATAAGGATTCCCTCGCGCTGGGCGATTGGGCTTACTATGAATTGCAATCTATGATCCAGTACAAAGCTGAAGCTAACGGGATTATAGTCCGCAAGGTACTTCCAGCAGCTCCAGTATGCGCAATATGCGGTCATCAGCTTACGGACGAGGAAGATGAGTTTTTCACCTGCCCCAACCCGACTTGTGCAAAGCATGAGGATAAACGGTTATTAGACTTAGACACCAATGCAGCATGTGCGATTGCAGACAGTAAGGATTTTACCAAGGAAACTTTAAAGCTCCTCCCGGATCACATAAAGAAAGAATGGAGCAAATCTAACCCAATCGTCGTCGCTAAGAGATACATTACGGTCACTAATGACTTCCGAAGAGCAGACGCCGTACTCCTGAAGAATAAAGTAAAATACCAAAACTGCATTATATTTTCAAACGGGATCGTTAAGATCATGTGCGAAGATGATTTTTACCATGAATTTGACATCAAGATGGACCTGAAGAATGCAATTGATAAGGAAGAGTACAAAATAATCACAGATATCATTAAAAACAAAAACGATGCAAATGAGAGATTAGCAGATACAGATTGAGATACAATTTCATACACCGGGCTGACTTTGCAGCCTTGAACGTGAGGTATAGGAGCCACGGTTTCGACGGATCTGACCGAAAGAGCCGCCTACGCACTCACGAAAGCCTATGCTTGAGGGTTTGTAACCATCTATTTTGGCATGGGTACAAAGCGGGGGTGTAATTTTAAAAAATTCATGTTAAGGGTTGTAACCATCTATTTTGGCATGGGTACAAAGCGTAGATGTAGATATTGTTTTGTGTGAAAGCGGTTTGTAACCATCTATTTTGGCATGGGTACAAAGCAAAGCTATTATTGGGTGATGTTGCGATGTCAGTGAGGTTTGTTCCCTTACAATTTCAATAATTACACATACACCAGGCTGACTTTGCAGCCTTGAACGTGAGGTATAGGAGCCACGGCTTCGACGGATCTGGCCGAAAGAGCCGCCTACGCACTCACGGAAGCCCATGTTTGAGGGTTTGTACCCATCTGGTTTAACATGAGTACAAAGCTTGAGGAAATCGTAGGATAGGTAAATTTTGGGTTTGTACCTATCTGGTTTAACATGAGTACAAAGCACGTTATTATTATTCCTCATTTTTATTCCACGTAAATATTCCACGAACTGACAAGTGAAGAAAATGGGGTTTGGAGCGGATCACTAGGCACATTTCACGAAAATAACCCCTCTGGCTTCGTTGTCGGAGGGCGATTTATATGCCAAAATTGAGGTATGGAGGGCGAAAAAGAATTCATTCATTATAACCCAAATCCCGACAATCTCATCAAAGAGAACCATCTTCTCAGAAACTTTATCACTAACTATTCGTTAAATTATGGTTTTGCGCATAGTTGAATTTTGGTCAGAAAACACTCTCACAGCCTTTATTTATAAGGGTTTTTCACAATTTATGGAGAATTTTATGAAAAAAAATTCACACCTAACATTAGAATCGCGCCACAAAATAAAACAACTTATGGATGATCAATGTCCCATAAAACTCATTGCTGACAATCTCGGTGTAAGCCGAGGAACTATATACAATGAAATCAATCTAAATTCTTTACCAGACGGCACATATGATCCGGAATATGCAGAAATACAATCATCGTTGCGCCGAAACCATATCAAGGCAAAAACCGAGAAATTCCCTGCATTAGCCGATTTTATAGCCGAAAAGATCCTTGTAGACCACTTAAGCGTCGAACAGATCTCAGCCATGATATGTGCCGATAAGGATAATTTTCCGGATCAAACCATTTGCCAGGGATCCATCTACAACTCCATAAAGAAAGGTCTGATTCCCGGCGTGACCATGGAAACCTATAAATCCAATAGAACAAAAATGTTCTCCAACGGACTACTAAGGCTTCCGAATTGGGTAAAAGAACAGACAAATTTTGTGGATGGTGACGAATTTGAGATTGACATCAGCGTAGAAAACCAGATCACCTTTCGGAAAATTGAGAAAGAAAAATAGCAAATATTACCGTTTCTGATTGTATAGCAGGCGATTGGCATTGTATAGCATTTGGTATATAATATAGTTGAAAGGATGGTGAGAAAAATGACGCAAGTAAATTTCCGTATCGATGATGATATAAAAGCAAATGCCGAGAAAGCCCTTAGTTACATGGGACTTACCATGTCTGCCGCAATTACCATGTTTTTATTCAAGGTTGGCCGAGAAAAAAAGGATCCCTTTTGAAATTACTGCTGATCCATTCTACAGCGCATCTAATATTGCTGAACTTGAAAGACGTATTGAAAGCATCAAGAATGGCACCAGCACCCTAAAGGAACATGATCTTATCGAGGTAGACAAATGAAAAATCTGGCATGATAAAGCCTGGGAGGAATAACAGCTACAAGCCTACTCATTTCTCTTTCCTCCATTCCTTATCTCATCCAGATAACCCGTCCCTCAGCTAAAACAGAGGAGCGGGATTGCACGGCGATCAATCTCACTTACTCCGGATCTTCATAGAAATCAAAATTCCCTCTCAACACTTCATCATCAGCCATATGCTGTTCAAAAAATTCCAATATTTCAATCAGAGCCATTCCTATATCCACGCGATGTACTCCAAATTCATAATACATAGTCGGGATTTCTTCCATAGATACATTTGCACACCCAGGTCCCTTCGTCTTGTATTTTATCCCATTTTTTACATACTTAACAGGATAGCGATACGCCTCCTTATAATTTTTCGTGCTACAGTGATCAGCAATGATCCTCTCTGCCTGTTTAATGAATTCAGCTCTTGCTCGGTCATATTCATAACTCGCCATCTGCTTCTACTCCTTTGTTCTTTTTATCAACTCATCCAACTCAACGCATTTACTCAAAAAGTCAATCCTCTCCTGCATCTGAAGGTACGTCGGACTATGCAGAAAAGTCCCTTCCTCCGCATCTACCAGTTCGTTTATCCGTTTTTCCTGTCTTTCTATGACCTCCATGTATTTTTCTATTGTTTCTTTCTGCTCATCGATGATCTGCTGCTTTGTTTTTTTCGCCATATCAACCTTCCCCCTCAGATGTCTTCTTTACAACGATCCCCTTGCAGATTTGCGACACCATACCGGTAGAAATTCCCTCATAAGCTGCTATCTGTCGTATAGTCCACCCTTGTCTACGGTATTTTCTCACCCGCTTGATTGTAGCATCATCTGTTTTTGGTCTGCCGGCCGGCTTTGTCTGCTCCGGTCTATCAGGCTCCTCGCCTGCTATAATAGCCTTTAGATGGCTGATCACATCATTTTTCGCCGCAAGCTCCGCCCTTAATGCGATCAGTTCTTTCTCCATCTCTTCATATGCTTTATAATCCCAGCGCCTTACATCCCCCAAACCTACCCAATACTCGACATCATGTTCTTCGCAGAGCGCCTTGTTGTCATCCTCCAGCTTCTTTATCCTCTCCAATATCTCAGCATTGTTCTTATGTTCTTTCCGGAACCTGTCCTCATATTCCCGCAGGGTTGTGGCCAACGTGAGGTCTATGCGCATATTGCGGTATTTAGGGGAATTCTCAAAGTTTTTATCCGCATTTTTCTGCATCTCATGGATTTGTTGATAGGCAGATTCCAACGATGCCTGCAATCCCCTTACCAACTCCTGCTCTTTTTTCGTCACAAGCACCCTCTCCTCCCCAAAATAATAAATGAACATATTTATGAACAAATTATAGCATGTGCAACCGTAGGCGTCTAGTCAATGTTCATAAATACGTTCATAAATTATTGTTTTCCCTTATTCTGCCTAATTCTTCCGAAGAAACCTTGTATTCCTCTAGTTCCAATCCCATGACTAAACCAAAGCACTATAAAATGCCACCATACGATCCATACGTGCAGACATATTGATCATCATAGCATCCAGAATAGTTATCGCTGTCATGCACTCCATGACCACCACTGCCCTGGGTACGATGATGGGATCGTGTCTGCCTTTTATGGTGAGTTCTGTTTCTTCACCGGTGTTAGTGACGGTCTGCTGAGGCTGATAGATGGAGGGG
>CADBNO010000257.1 GCA_902796105.1 uncultured Lachnospiraceae bacterium
CCCAAAAGAGTAATGATGAAAACGGACTTCTCGAAATATTGGAACAATATTTTATATAACAAAGGCGATGCTCTCCTGCACCGCCTTCCCCTAATCATTCTATTTGGCTTTCTATGGTTTTCCAAACTTTATCCTTCAACGATCAGGTACCTTCCGTCTCCCACATCGAATACCTCGTCGGCGTCCAGAATTTCATCATCAGTAGCTCCCTCCATATCAATACCTTCCTCATCAAAATATTCCATGATCTCAGACACGGAATCTACCACTACTGCCATGCACTCCTGCAAGAACTCATCCGCCTCATCCAAGGTCTCTGCCACAGGTTCCGGGAAAAGCTGCTCCTGATTCTCCAGAAAACATTCCAGCACAGCATCATCGAATTCACGCATAGGCAACCCTCCTTTATACACTTCTCTTACCTATAATCTATCAATCCGTATGTCTGCTGTCAACAGAATATTTAAGGTTTTAGGAAAAAATATCGCAAAAGTTTTCAATCCTTTAATCTAAAAGCGGGTGTAGATTTTTCTACACCCACAGATCATATTGGTATTCTGTTTTCTCCTCACCGGAAGCCCTGTTCTTTCGCACACCGTTGTCAATCGTCAGCTGCATGCCCAGCTTTTCCAGAACATGCCGGGAGCCTGCATTGTCCGCGTCGCAATGCGCCGTAAAATGCTTTAGTCCCAACTGTTCTATGGAAAAGCCGATCAGTGCCCGCATAGATTCCGTGGCAATCCCCTGATGCCAGTATCGCTTGTCGATGATATAACCAAGCTCCCCCGTCTGAAAATCATCCTCCATGTACACACTCACGGAACCCACATTCTGCTCATCAAGCAAGGCAATAAATTCATAGTATTCCGGTCTGGGCTTTCTCCATTCAAGCTCTGCCTTCCGCACAAATTCCACCGTCTCCTCCCAGGAATCGTGAGGCAGAAATAGCATCATCCTTGCATTTTCCACGTCGGATATGTAGGTGTGAAGAGATCTGGCATATTCCATTTGAAGTGGCACGATCCTCAGACGATCAGTTCGGATTTCTGTTTGGATCCCGATTTTAGGAGCTCTCTTTTCACTTTCCATTGTCCTGATGTCCGGCCTCCTCCACAAATTTCAGTGCCTCCATGGGGTGGGCAATGATCGCATCCGCATGCGCACCCTCCAGCTCCTCTCTGGTACGGAATCCCCAGAGCACACCAAGTGTAAACGCTCCCGAACCTTTTCCGGTCTTCATGTCCGTGGCGGTATCACCCAGATACAGCACCTCCTCCGGCTTCACCTGCAGCGTCTCCATAATGCGGATTGCTCCTGTAGGATCGGGCTTGATGGGCACGCCGTCCACCTGCCCCTGGATCACATCAAAACAGCCTGCACCGAAGAGCGTCTCGATCACGCGTATCGTCTCCGCATGAGGCTTGTTGGAAAGCACGGAAATCTTTAATCCCCTTTGTTTCAACGCCTGGATCAACTCGGGGATACCCTCGTAAGGCGTCACCTGGTACATACAGTCCACGGCGAAAATCTCCTTATACCGGGCAAAACAACTGTCAAAATGGCTTCCATCCTTGTCACCGCCTGCCGCCAGCGCCCGCCTGATCAGATTGGCAGCTCCGTCACCTACGAAATATTTATAATCATCCTCCGCAAAAGGACCGAACCCTTCCGGTTCCAGGGCTCGGTCTGCGCAATATTTGATGCTGTGAATGGAATCGGACAATGTGCCGTCCAGATCAAAGATCACCGCTCGAAACATCTTCTGCATCCTTTCTCCTCCAATGTTGTTTTTCCTCCAATGCACAAAATCCACTTACCCGTTGTGTGCCTGAAATTAAAGTGCATCTATCCCTAATTTGTGGATTATCTTCCGCAATTCCTGATACACCCGTCCCACCGGCAATCCCACCACATTGTTGTAGTCCCCCTCGATTCCTGTGATATAGCGGGCACAAAATCCCTGAATCCCATAAGCCCCCGCCTTGTCCAACGGATCGCCAGTAGCCACATATTCGGCAATCTCCTGCTCAGTCATGGAGGCAAAATGCACTTTCGTACACTCATAAAAGGTGTGTGTCCTTATGGCGCCATCCATCGGATCTGCGTAAACGAATGTTACTCCCGTATATACCTCATGGGCTCTGCCGGAGAGCATGGTGAGCATCTGCACCGCGTCTGCCGCATCCTTCGGTTTTCCGAGAATCCTGCCGTCACAGGCCACAATGGTATCCGCGCCAAGCACCAGGCTGCGCATCATGCTATCCCCTGTTTTCTGCTCCTTCATGTCTTCTAAAGAATTGGTGTTTATCCGTTCCCAAACCAGTTTTGCCACCGCCTCCGCCTTCTGTCTGGAAAGCTCCTGCACCACTTCTTCCGGCACGGTGGAGGTTACTTTCTCCTCCACTTCGCTTACCTTCACTTCAAAATCCAAACCGATCTGCTGCATCAGCTCCCGCCTTCGCGGCGAGCCGGATGCAAGAATTATATGTATGTTATTCATGATCTTTTTCCTTACTCCTCCCGTCTCTCCGCCGGTGTGAACGTCCGCTTGTGCTTCACATCCTGCGCCGCCGTGAGTTTTGCCGCCTCTTTGGCCTTGGTCACAGCCTCCGCCGCAAACTGTGCCTGAGCACAGATTGCCTTCCGACCTCTGCCGTCCACTTTCTCATAGCTGCCGTCAGGCTGAAGTACGGCTGCCTTCAGAGTGTCTGCCAACTGTACGGTAAGCACATGCCAGAGTTCCTCCCGCAGCGCAGGCTCCTCCACCGGGAACAGGATCTCCACTCGACGATCCAAATTTCTAGGCATCCAGTCCGCACTGCCGCAATAGAATTCCGGATGCTCATTGTTTTCAAAATAGAAAATGCGGGCATGCTCCAAAAACGTTCCCACAAGGGAACGCACCGTGATATTTTCACTTACTCCGGGGATTCCGACCTTCAGGCAACAGATGCCTCTGACGATCAGGTCGATCTTCACACCTGCTGTCGCGGCCTCATACAATGCTGCCATTATATCCCTGTCACAGAGTGAATTCATCTTGGCAATGATCCGCGCAGGACATCCTTCTTCCGCATACTTTTTCTCCCGCTCGATCAGGTACAAAAATTTCTCCTTCAGCCAAAGCGGCGCCAGAGAAAGCTTGTTCCAAAACAACGGCTCCGAATAGCCGGAGAGCATGTTAAACACGGCTGTCGCATCCTCACCGATGGGTTCGGAACAGGTGAGCAGCCCCATATCCGTGTAAAGCTTTGCCGTGGCATCATTGTAGTTGCCGGTGCCTAAATGCACGTAACGCCGGATGCCGTCCTCCTCCCTGCGCACCACCAAAGTGATCTTGGAGTGAGTCTTCAACCCCACCAGACCATAGATGACATGGCATCCTGCTTTCTCCAATTTTCTCGCCCAGACAATATTATTCTCCTCGTCGAATCTGGCCTTCAGCTCCACCAGCACACTGACCTGCTTGCCGTTTTCCGCCGCCTGCGCCAACGCCGCAATGATCGGGGAATTGCCGCTGACACGGTACAGCGTCTGCTTGATGGCAAGCACATTTGGATCCACCGCCGCCTGTCTGATAAAGTCCACCACCGGCGTAAAGGTCTGATACGGATGATGCAAAAGGATATCGCCCTTGCGGATCTCCTCCAGAATATTGCACCCTGCCGGAAGTTCAGGCACTGCCTGCGGTTCATATTTAGGATCCTTCAGATGCTGAAATCCATCCAGTCCATATAACTTCATTAAAACGGTCAAATCCAACGGTCCGTCAATCGCATAGATAGCATCATCGCCAAGGGAGAGCTCATTCTCCAAAAACTGCAGCAGTCTCTTGTCTGTGCCTGCCTCCACCTCCAGTCGGATAGCCTCACCCCACTGACGCAGCTTGATCTGTTTCTCGATCTCCTGCAGCAGATCCTCCGCCTCATCCTCCTCGATGGTCAAATCTGCATTCCGCATGATCCGGAATGGATGGGCGCAGATAATGTCATAATTCAGGAACAATTTATTGATATTCCGCTC
The DNA here is from genome assembly GCA_902796105.1 of uncultured Lachnospiraceae bacterium. Taxonomy (GTDB): domain Bacteria; phylum Bacillota; class Clostridia; order Lachnospirales; family Lachnospiraceae; genus Acetatifactor. Next base: position 4,024 of record CADBNO010000257.1, read on the forward strand.
AATGATCTCCTCCAAAAAGATCACACGGCGCATGCCGTCCCGCTCCGGCAGCTCCACCACACGGCTGAGTACACTGGGCACCTGCACTGTGGCAAACTCCAGCTCATCATCCGAATCCTTACCCCGCACCATAGCACCGATGTTCAGAGTCTTGTTGCGGATCAGAGGGAACGGCCTGGAGGAATCCACCGCCATAGGGGTCAGCACCGGATACACATTCTCCTCAAAATACTGGTCAATAAACTTGCCTTCCTCTTTGGTCAGCTGCTCGTGACTCTTCACGATGGTCAGACCGTTCTGCACCAAAGCCGGAAACAGCGAGCGATTGTATGTAGAATATTGCAGATTCACCAGTTCATGGATCGCTGTATCCAAAGCCGCCAGCTGCTGCTTTGGCGTCATTCCGGAGATATCCGTCTTCTCATATCCTGCATTCACCATATCCTTCAGGGACGCCACCCGGATCATGAAAAACTCATCCAGGTTGGAGGCGGTAATGCTCAGAAACTTCAATCGCTCAAACAAAGGATTGCTCTTGTCTCTGGCCTCGTTCAATACCCGGTGGTCAAACAGGATCCAACTGAGTTCCCGGTTGGTATAGTATTCCGGTGCGGTAAAGTCATGAGCTACTTTGCCATTTCCCGTTTTGCTTACATCTGTCTTTGCCGCTTTTCCTTTATGATTGCCCGCTTTTGTTTTACCTGTATTGGCTTTGTTTTCGCTTACTTTATTCTCGCTTACTTTCCTTGTGCCTGCCTTATTGTCACTTGCTTTTTTTGTGCCTGTCTTCATGTTCTTCCCCCTGTTTATAATCATCTTCCTTTATGTCATCCTATACAGCCGCTTCCTTCGCGTACAAATTTTAAAGTATCATTTTCAAAGCTTAAAGCATAAATTCTGTGACAGTTGCCCCTGGAATACTGTCCCTTATATCTGTCCGCAACGTATTCGATCAGAGCTTTTCCGTATCCCCACGCGAGATGCTGCGGGGCGATTACAATGTTCTGCATTTCATTTTCCCCAAGATTACCCTCGATACTTCCACAACATCCTTATGTTTCAGCTCTCTCGGCTCGAATTTGATCACCGAATACACCATCTGCATGACCAGTCCTGCGCCAACGGTACTGATGAGCGTTCCAATCCCCACGGAGCCTCCTAGCAGAAATCCTGCCAGTAAAACAACTGCCCAGAGCAATACCTCCACAATGCCGATGGGGATTTTTGACAACCGCTTTCCCAGGCCGATCAACAGCGCGTCCCTGGGACCACAGCATTGCTCTGCGCTCATGTAGATCCACATCCCCAATGCCATGAACACAAAACCGATCAGCATGATCCCGATCCCCAACAGGAGATTCTGATTCTCCGCAAAGGGATTCAGGTAATTAAACGCCTGTACAAAATTGCCGGTCAGCAGCGCATCAATGATCGTACCGTATCCGATCTTTTCTTTCAAAAGCAGATCGATGACCAGCACTGTCACCGCGATAAGCGTCATAGAGATGCCGTAGTTAAAGGGGGTGTGCTTGGCAATGCCCATTCCCAGGCAATCCCAGGGTGCAAGTCCGATATTCGCGTATATGGTCATATGCACGCCCAGCGCAAACACCATAAGCCCTATTATGATTCTGATCCATTCCTTTACCAATCTACACCTGCTCATTTACTACTTCTTTCTGCCTCTTTTCTAGTTCATTTTTTCTCTTGCAAATTAATTTTTCTATCATGAATTAATTTTTCGCTGCTGACGCCTTCAGGATGTCTGCTTCTCAGCTTTCATCAGCTTTTCTATATTTTTTTCCTCTGCTTCAGCACCGGCGTCACGCTGAATACCTCCTGGAAAAATGCCGCCCGCGAGTCAAAGTACCCTTTCTCCAGGGTCAGATCCTCCATAGTGTCTGCACTGATGATCAGCTCATTCTCCTGCAGAGTCGCCTTAATGCGCTTCAGCTTCTGCTTGTGGCTGCGATCCATACCGGCAGACAAGCGCAGGATAGCGGTCAGCTTCGCTACAGTCAGATAGGTCTGACGATCCATCTGCTGCTGTTCCATAGTCTGCTCGTAATAGCCAAAGGGAATGTGGTTAAAGCGCACAATATTTGCCACCAGTTCCCTCTCCTTGTGGGAAAGCCCGATGATCTCCGTAGCCATGACGATATTGTAGGACGATGTACCGATATCCGACATGCTGATATACTTCCCGCAATCCTGTAAGATAGACGCAAGGCGCAGATATAGTCTCTCCCGTCGGCCAAGTCCATGCACTTTCTTCATGCTGTCAAAAATAGTCGCCGTAATGGCCTCCAGTGTCTCTGCCCTCTTCTGGCTTCCCTGATAGCGCTTGCTGATATTCATGGCACATGCCACAATATCTTCCTCAAAGTTATGCTCTTCTTTGAACATCCCAATGCTCTCACCGTATTCATAGGCAATACCGTCGCAGAGCGTTACGCCCGGTGTCCATACCTTTTTCGCTCCCATCATCATCGCCACATGCTTGGATATAATGGAGCTGATAAAGACGAGGGGAACCTTCTCCTCCACGGTGTCCAGCTTTTTCGCCAGCTGGGAGATCTCATTTTTATTCCAGTAGGAAACCAGCGTGTCAAAGTCCTCAAAGGTGATGGCCGCTTCCTCTTTTCTGCGTCCCACCTGTTTCACCGCCCAGGGAGAAACATAATCATCGATCAGAATGATCCGCTGGATTTCTCTGTCCTTCAGATATAACTTCTTATAGGAGGACAGTTGTGCCATGACCATCTCATCCACCAGATGCTCAAATCGCGCGGGCGTCGCCTTGATATTCTTCATGACCTCGAGAATGCGCAATACACCCAACCGCAGATTTTGAGTGGAGACCAAGGTGTCATTGTCAAATAAGGACACCTGGATACTACCGCCGCCAATGTCGAGAATAGCTGTATTTTCCTCCAGAACCCGCCTGAAGCTCTCGCCCTTAGACGCAATTGATTTATAATCCAGAAATCTCTGCTCCGAGTTGCTCAGCACTTCTATATCCAGCCCCGTGCGCTGCTTGATCTGATCCAGCACCACCATCTGATTGCTGGTCTCTCTGATGGCGCTGGTGCCGTATGCCTTATAGTCGTCCACCTTGTAGGAATCCATGATCTTGGTAAATTCCTTCAGGGTCCTACAGAGTTCATCCATCTTGTCCGCGCTGATCTTACCCGTGGCATAAGTCCCCGTGCCCAGATCCAGCCTCTGGCTCACGGAATCGATCTCCCTTAACTTATTCTTCCCCGACAGTTCAAATATCTTCATGGACAGCTCATAGCTGCCCACATCAATTGCCGCAAATGTCTTCATTGTCTTTCGTTTCTCCCCATTCTACCATTTCAAAATATATACTTCATGAAATACCTACAGCCAAGCTATATAACTCCCTTCCCCAGCAGGTGATCAATAAACTGCTGTGCCGTTCTTCCGGAAAGACCGCCGTGGGCAAGCTCCCATTTGTTTGCCTCCAAAAGCAATTCCTCCTCGGGCATGGTGATTCCTTCCCGCTTGGCCAACTCCCGCACGATCTGCTGGAACTCCTTCTTTGTGGGCGCGCCGAAATAAATGGTCACACCGAAACGACTCACCAGAGAAAGCTTCTCCTGTACCGTGTCTCCGGTGTGCATATCCTCTCTGATTTCCGGCCTGTCGCCGTAGTTTTCCCGGATCAAATGTCTGCGATTGGAAGTAGCGTAGATCAGCACGTTCTGGGGCTTTTTCTCCAGGCCGCCCTCGATCACTGCCTTTAAATATTTATACTCGATCTCGAAATCTTCAAAGCTCAGATCGTCCATGTAGATGATAAACTTGTAATTGCGGTTTTTGATCTGGGCGATCACATCATTCAGATCCTGAAACTGATGTTTGTAAACCTCGATGACCCGAAGCCCCCTGTCGTAATACTCGTTGGCGATCGCCTTGATGCAGGAAGACTTTCCGGTACCGGCATCGCCAAACAAAAGGCAGTTGTTCGCCTTGCGCCCGCTCACAAAGGCCTCCGTATTTTCGATCAACTTCTGCTTGGGAATCTCATAGCCCACCAGATCATCCAGCTTCACATGGGCGATATTCAGAATGGGGTTCACCTGCACTCTGCTGCCCTCACTGTTGCCCTCACCGCTCTCCTCATGGGCGATGCGGAAGGATTTATGTAAACCGAATTTTCCCACACCGTACTCTTTGTAAAATTCCGTCAGGGTATCCTTCATCTCCTGGGGTGTACGGTTCTCGCAAAAATGCTCCGCCAGCTCGCAGATCCTGGCGCAAATCCTGCGGTTGTAAACCTTACTCTCCTCGCTGCTGGCCACATAACTCTGGATCAGTGAAAATTCCGGCACCCGCAGTGCTTCCATCATCGGCTTAAAATCATAATCGTAGAATTCTTTGAAGATCACAATGTCGTGCAG